>NZ_JBFUAY010000004.1:0-125477 GCF_056406015.1 Rhizobium sp. P1_E1
CCGCCACCCGTGACGGTCAGACCGCCGACGCCGGTGAACCCGGACGCTGCGTCGGTGCCCAGCGCGAAGCCGGCGGTGTCAATCGTCAGCCCGCCGGCGAGCAGATTGAGCTCAGTACCGTTGAAACTGTTGATGAAGGTGGCATTATTGGCCCCCGCGCGCAGAATTCCGTTGTCAAAATTGGCCTGGCTCCCGCCGGGGCCGCCCCGAAGGGACAGCGTCTGCAACGTGCCGCCGCCGCTGATGTTGAGTGTGCCCGACGACACGGCATTGCCACCCAGCACCGTATTGGACCCCGTGGTGACTTGTCCGTCGTTCTCAACGTTGAGCGTGCCGATGCCGAAAAAGCCGACATAAAAAGTTCCGCTTGGTATGTTCCATTGCGATCCAGGGCCGGTGACAGTGACGGTCCCGGCGCTTCCGGCTGGTACCCCAAGCCGGGAGCTGCCCGTGCTGGTCAGACGGCTGCCGTTCTGGATCGTCAAAGTCCCAGGCACAGTAGCGCTCTGGCCGACATTTATAGTACCCACCGAGACGCTGACCGGGCCGGTGACACCGAGGATTGCCGGTGTATTGCCCGGTGCACCCGGCGTACTGATGTTGACGGTTGCACCGGCACCAGGAACGGTGCCTCCCGACCAGTTACTCCCGTCCGTCCAGTCGCTGCTTGTCAGTCCGTGCCAGTCAGCGGTTTGAGCCGCCCCGGCGGATAGGACCACAAGCGCCGCCGCCGATACAGTCGAGAGGTACCGGTGTCGCCGAACTGACCACCGACGCCTTCCCGCGCCACTTACCGCAGTTCTCCTGTTAAATAAGACACCCGCCCGCATTATATCGCCCCTCAAAATACCCTTAGAGATTGACTCTAAACGGGATTCAACCGCAATTAACAACCCAGTCGCGAAAAGAACTAGCGGGTGTTCAGAAATTGTCACAGGCGCGGGTGAAAAATGACACCGGACCGCTCGGCAAGCGGCCGCGAGTTCAGCCGCCATTATCTTGGTGAGCTAAGGTCGTGGGCCCCGACCAAGCGAAAGACTGGCGCGCCCTAGTCGTCTTTTGCCCGCGCTTCAAGGCCTCGTCTTCGGGTCGCTTGAATCTCAAGGGTTTTCTATAAGTGGGGCCGCATTTTCTGCCAATTGAATTTCCGTCCCACTTTCGTTGACCGCATCCCTTAGTTTTCAATGGCTTGCGATTTGAACGCTTGGGCCGGTCAGCCGCTGGCCGCCGTTTAGTGCCGAGATCTTGCGCGCAAACTCTCCGCTCGCTTCCGCCGCTTCCCCCCAAAACCCCTTACAGATCAGACGGTCCCGCGAATTCCCGGTAATTCCCAGATAATACCGGTTAGTGCCATGTGCTCTTGCGGGTTACATCACCGCCGCAGCAAGGGCAGCCGGCCATTCCGCTCCGGTGAAGACGACCGCATGCATGATCCGGCCAGGCACGAAAGTGAACAGGCCGGCAAGGACGATGCCGCCGAAATAAAGGCCGGCGACGATGCGTTTGTGCAGACGGATATCGCCGCGGCGGGCCGCCGCGATCGCATTCCAGCTGCCGAACAATGTTGCGATCGACAAAAGATGGATCGGGCTGAACCCGTAGAAGAGATCGAGTTGGTGAATGAAGAAACTTGATATTGCCGTTACAATCATCAGCACCATCCAGATCCTGCCGAGCAGCCGGTGCAGCGGCGTGCCCTTGGGGCGCAGCAGGATATAGGCGCCGAGAAGGGCCGCCGGCGTAACAGCGGCGACATGGATCTGAACGGCGAGCGGGGCATCGAAGAGCGGTTCGAGGGTCATGAGCGGCATCCGGTTGAATTCGATCGCTCTTTCCGCCAAGACTTCATCTGCCTCAATCCGAACCGCGCGAACGGCAGGAAAACTTCGTGATTCACCCCTTCTTGCAATCCACGCTTCGCGAATTGCAGGTCTTTCTCCACTCCCGGCGCTTCTGGGGAACCTTTGCCGCGATCGTCCTGCTCTTTGCCTTCACCGGCCCCTACGGCACGATGCAAAGCATGGCCTTCGGCGAACGCCTCGCCTATTGGCTGAGCCTGCATGCCCTTGCCTGGGTGATCGCCATCCTCTACGCGGTCGCGGCCGAAAGACTGCTGCGGGAGGTGATCGTTTCCATGTTCGCCCGCATGATGACGGGTTCGCTCGCCGCCGCCCTGCCGATCGGCTTTGCCATCGGCCTCGTCGACTATGTCTTCACCGGCGAAACGACCACGCTGCAAAGCGGCCTGCAGCACGCGCTTTTTGCGGTGCCGCTCTGCGCCGTCTTCTGCCTTTTGACCTATATGGCGATGAGCCAGAAAATCGCCGAAGCCGCAGCACCTCACGAAACCAGCCCCGGCGCCTCGATCCTCGACCGGCTGAAGCCTGAAAACCGTGGCTCGCTGCTGCGCCTTTCCGTCCAGGATCACTATACCGAGGTGGTGACCGGCCGCGGGCGCGAACTGGTGCTGCTGCGTTTTGCCGACGCGCTGAAGGAAACCGCCGCAACGCCGGGCCTTCGCGTTCATCGCTCGCACTGGGTGGCCGACGCCCATGTCGAAAGCCTGAAACGCGACAATGGCAGGCTGCTGATCCTCACCCGCGACGGCACGAGAATCCCGGTTAGCCGCAGCTATGCCGAGGATGTGCGCCGCCGCTTCACCTAAAGAAGACGCGCCAAACACTTGACGGGACTCCCGCTTTCGCTCTTCCGGAAGCAGGGCGGCGGCGAAATCCGGGTTGCGGTCGTGTCTGATGGAAAATAGTCTTTCGCGCCGTGTTGGATTCCTGTCGATTCCGCGATTTATGGGGTTCCGTTTGCAAATACATTTGCCTATAAGCCGCTTCTAGCCTGAAAAGACCCAGCATGCGCGACCCGACCCGGTGATCTCCCACCCTGGCCGGCTTTCTGCGCAGCCAGAAAACGGAAGCACTCATGCCGAAGCGCCAAGATATCAAATCGATCCTCATCATCGGCGCGGGACCGATCGTCATCGGCCAGGCTTGTGAGTTCGACTATTCCGGCACCCAGGCCTGCAAGGCGCTGAAGGAGGAAGGCTACCGCGTCATCCTCGTCAACTCCAACCCGGCGACGATCATGACCGATCCGGGCCTTGCCGACGCCACCTATGTCGAGCCGATTACCCCCGAAGTCGTCGCCAAGATCATCGCCAAGGAGCGCCCGGATGCGCTGCTGCCGACCATGGGCGGCCAGACGGCGCTGAACACCGCGCTTTCGCTGAAGCGCATGGGCGTGCTCGACCGTTACAATGTCGAGATGATCGGCGCCAAGCCCGCCGCCATCGACATGGCCGAGGACCGCGCGCTGTTTCGCGAGGCGATGGCCCGTATCGGGCTGGAAACCCCGCGCTCGATGCTGGCGAACGCCACCGACATCAAGGACCTCGACCGCAAGACGCACGAGGCCGAGCGCAACAAGCTGCGCGAAAGCCTCTCCGGATCCGATCTCGACAAGGCGCTGGACGAGCTGGAAAACCAGTGGAACCTCGGCGAGAGCGACCGCAAGCAGCGTTATATGAGCCATGCCATGGCGATTGCCGCCCAGGCGATCGACCATGTCGGCCTGCCTGCCATCATCCGCCCCTCCTTCACGCTCGGCGGCACCGGCGGCGGCATCGCCTACAATCGCTCGGAATTCTTCGAGATCGTCGGCGGCGGCCTCGACGCCTCGCCGACCACCGAAGTGCTGGTCGAGGAATCGGTGCTCGGCTGGAAGGAATATGAAATGGAGGTCGTCCGCGACAAGGCGGACAACTGCATCATCATCTGCTCGATCGAGAACATTGATCCGATGGGCGTCCACACCGGCGATTCGATCACCGTCGCGCCGGCGCTGACGCTGACGGACAAGGAATACCAGATCATGCGCAACGCCTCGATCGCGGTGCTGCGCGAAATCGGGGTCGAGACCGGCGGCTCGAACGTCCAGTTCGCCGTCAATCCGAAGGACGGCCGTCTCGTCGTCATCGAAATGAACCCGCGCGTCTCGCGCTCGTCGGCGCTCGCCTCGAAGGCCACCGGTTTCCCGATCGCCAAGATCGCCGCCAAGCTCGCGATCGGCTATACGCTGGACGAACTGGATAACGACATCACTGGCGGCGCAACGCCTGCCTCCTTCGAACCGTCGATCGACTACGTCGTCACCAAGATCCCGCGTTTCGCCTTCGAGAAATTCCCCGGCGCCTCGCCGGTGCTGACGACCGCGATGAAATCGGTCGGCGAAGTCATGGCGATCGGCCGCACCTTCGCCGAATCGCTGCAAAAGGCGCTGCGTGGCTTGGAAACCGGCCTGACGGGCCTCGACGAGATCGAGATCCCCGGCTTTGAAGAGGGCGAATCCAGCCAGAACGCCATCCGCGCCGCAATCGGCACACCGACGCCCGATCGCCTGCGCATGGTCGCCCAGGCGCTGCGCCAGGGCATGAGCGAAGCCGAAGTCCACGAGGGCTGCAAAATCGATCCCTGGTTCATCGCCGAACTGAAGGCGATCGTCGAGATGGAGGCCCGGATTCGCGAGCACGGCCTGCCTGATGATGCCGCTAACCTGCGCATGTTGAAGGCCATGGGCTTTTCCGACGCGCGCCTGGCGACGCTAACCGGCAAGCGCCCGAAGGAAGTCGCCGAATTCCGCAACAGCCTGAACGTCCGGCCTGTCTTCAAGCGCATCGATACCTGTGCGGCCGAATTCGCCTCGCCGACCGCCTATATGTATTCGACCTATGAGACGCCTTTCGTCGGCGCCGCTCGCTCCGAAGCTGAAGTGTCGGACCGCAAGAAGGTTGTTATCCTTGGCGGCGGCCCGAACCGTATCGGCCAGGGCATCGAGTTCGACTATTGCTGCTGCCACGCCGCCTTCGCGCTCAAGGATGCGGGTTATGAGGCGATCATGATCAACTGCAACCCGGAAACCGTCTCGACCGACTACGATACGTCGGACCGCCTCTATTTCGAGCCGCTAACGGCCGAAGACGTGATCGAGATCCTGCGGGCAGAACAGGAAAAGGGCGAAGTCGTCGGCGTCATCGTCCAGTTCGGCGGCCAGACGCCGCTGAAGCTCGCCGAGGCCCTCGAAAAGAACGGCATCCCGATCCTCGGCACCGCGCCCGACATGATCGACCTTGCCGAGGACCGCGACCGCTTCCAGAAGCTGTTGATGAAGCTCGACCTCAACCAGCCGAACAACGGCATCGCTTATTCGGTCGAGCAGGCCCGCATGGTTGCCACCGAAATCGGCTTCCCGCTGGTCGTGCGTCCCTCTTACGTGCTCGGCGGCCGCGCCATGCAGATCCTGCATTCGGAAGGCCAGTTGCAGACCTACCTGCTCGATACCGTGCCTGAACTCGTGCCTGAGGATATCAAGCAGCGCTATCCCAACGACAAGACCGGCCAGATCAACACCCTGCTCGGCAAGAACCCGCTGCTCTTCGACAGCTATCTCAGCAACGCCATCGAAGTCGATGTCGACTGCCTCTCCGACGGCACCGATGTCTATGTTGCCGGCATCATGGAGCATATTGAGGAAGCCGGCATCCATTCCGGCGACAGCGCCTGCTCGCTGCCGCCGCGGTCGCTGTCGGTCGAACTGCTCGACGAGCTGGAGCGCCAGGCCAAGGCCATGGCCAAGGCGCTCAATGTCGGCGGCCTGATGAACGTTCAGTTCGCCATCAAGGATGGCACCGTCTACGTTCTCGAAGTCAATCCGCGCGCCTCGCGCACCGTGCCCTTTGTCGCAAAGACCATCGGCGCGCCGATCGCCAAGATCRCCGCCCGCGTCATGGCCGGCGAGAAACTCGATGCGACCTTCGCCGCCTATGGGCAAAAGCCCGATCCGCGCAAGCTGAAGCACATCGCTGTCAAGGAAGCCGTCTTCCCCTTCGCCCGCTTCCCCGGCGTCGACACGCTGCTCGGCCCGGAAATGCGCTCGACGGGTGAAGTCATCGGCCTCGATACCGATTTTGCGCTGGCTTTCGCCAAGTCGCAGCTTGGCGCCGGCGTCGAGCTGCCGCGTGACGGGACGGTCTTCGTCTCCGTCCGCGACGCGGATAAGCCGCGCGTGCTGCCGGCGATCCGCATCCTCGTCGAGCAGGGCTTCAAAGTGCTGGCGACCGGCGGCACTGCCCGCTTCCTTGGCGAAAACGGCATCACCGCTACCAAGATCAACAAGGTGCTCGAAGGCCGTCCGCACATCGAGGACGCGATCCGCAACCGCCAGGTCCAGCTCGTCATCAACACCACCGATGGCAACAAGGCGATCTCGGACTCCAAGTCGCTGCGCCGTGCGACGCTGATGCAGAAGGTGCCCTACTACACGACGATGGCAGGCGCAGAGGCCGCCGCCCAGGCGATCAAGGCGCTGAAAGCCGGCAATCTGGAAGTGCGGCCGCTGCAGAGCTATTTCGCCTGAGATACGGAACGCCATCGCTCGATGAGCGATGGCGCCAGCCTTGCCGCTGAGGCATCGCCGGAGGCTTCGGAATCAGTTTATGCAGCCGCCAGCATAAGGCGCTGAATTGTCAGCATATCTTCGCGAAATCGTGCCAGTTCATCCGCTTTCAGCCGCTCGTCGGGAATACGCAGCAGATAGGATGGATGCACCGTCACGAAGAGCGTTCGCCTCTCGTCGATCGCGACCGCTTTCCCCCTGACATCCTGCAGCCGCTGTTTCGTATCGGTCAGCGCCGCGAGCGCAGTCGCCCCCATCGCAACGACCAGCTTCGGCTTGATCAGCGCCATCTCCAGATCGAGCCACCAGCGGCAATGCTTCACCTCGCCCATATTAGGCTTCTGATGGATGCGACGCTTGCCGCGCGGCTCATATTTGAAATGCTTGACGGCATTGGTGACGTAAAGCGATGAGCGGTCGATGCCCGCTTCTTTGATCACTTGATCGAGGAGCCTGCCGGCAGGACCGACGAAGGGGCGCCCTGATATATCCTCCTGGTCGCCCGGCTGCTCGCCGACGAACATCACCTCGGCATCGCGCGGCCCCTCCCCGAATACGGTTTGCGTCGCCTTCGCATGAAGCGGACAACGGGTGCAGACGGCAGCTTCCGCGCGCAGTGCTTCCAGCGTGCCCGCCGGCGCTTCGGGCGCGGCAGGAATAGTGCGCGCGGCTTCCTGCAGGCGATCGTGAAAGGGCAACGATTGGGTCGCCTCCCRCGCGGCCATGGCCCGCACCTTGCTCTCCGCCGATGCGATCAGCCCGGGGATGAGATCGGCTTCCGCCAGGTTCTTCCAGTATTTTTTCGGCATCTCCGCCTGCATCGCCTTCAGCTTCAACCGCGCCGGATTGAAAATGCTGGCGTAGTAGGTGCGCCAAAGTTCATCGGCAGCATCGGTGAGATTGGGTTTTTCGCACGGCTCGTCGCTCATCGTCAGCCGCTCGCCGTCCCAGGCGGCCGAACCCTTGGGCGTGGCGATCAGCCAGTCCATGTCGGTGAAGCGCCGTTGGAAGAAGGGCGCTGTGCGCCTGACGATATGATGATCCGGCTCGAACCAGGCGAGGAATTTTCGACGGTCCGCCGATACCGCACCGACCTCCTTGAAGCGGACGAAGGCCGTCATCTTGTGCGCGTCGCGTCGAACGTTTTTCGCCATCAGCCTGGCATGGGCAACGTCCTCGTCGGAAGCCACTTCCAGCAGTTGCCGGTCCAGTTGCAGCCGCCAGAGCAGACGGTAAAGCAGGGAAAAGCGCGCCGGGTCGGTATGGCAGAGAACTGTCTGCGCGAGCTCGATGAAGGCGGGCGGCACCGTCATCGGCTTACGTGCCGTGACAGGCGCCGGCGGCATGGCGTCGCGTTGAAACGCAAGGTCCGCCTCCGCGCCTTTTTCGCGCCAATCGATCTCTTCCGGCAGGATGCCCGCAGCCGCGAAAGCGCGCGCGGCGTCACGCCATTCGGCAAGCTCCCCTCGTCCTGCAAGCACGACCCGGCGCATCACAGCAACGACAATTGTTCAGGTTGCGGTTCGAACATGGCGCGAAGGTCGGGGCGCTCGATCAATCGGCGCGGCGACCAGCCTTCCGCCGAGATGAAGGATTGGACCTTCTTGATCGAAATGCCGAGCCGCTGGAGATCGTCCAACCGCAACCGGCGAAACCGCCGAGCCGAAACGATCGCTTTGACCGTCTTGGTGCCGAGCCCCGGCACGCGCAGCAACCGTTCACGCTCGGCCCTGTTGATATCGACGGGAAACTCGGCCCGGTTGGCGAGCGCCCAGGCAAGTTTGGGGTCGAGCGTGAGATCGAGCATGCCACCCGCCTGGTTCGCGGTGATCTCGTCGATGCCGAAACCGTAGAATCGGTAGAGCCAATCGGCCTGATAGAGCCGGTGCTCGCGCATCAGCGGCGGCTTGATCAGAGGCAGATTTTTCGACGAGTCCGGGATGGGGCTGAAGGCGGAATAATAGACGCGCTTCAGGCCGTAGCTGCTGTAAAGCCGGCCGCTGGTCGCAAGAATCGTCGCATCGTTCGCCCCGTCGGCGCCGACGATCATCTGCGTGCTCTGGCCGGCCGGCACGAAACGCTGACGCTTCTTCGTCCGCAGCGTCGGTTCGCTGGCGGCCTCGATCTTCAGCCTCAGATCTCCCATCGATCGCCGGATATTGGCAGGCTTCTTTTCCGGCGCGAAGCGGGTGATGCCGTTATCCGTCGGCAACTCTATATTGAGCGACAGCCTGTCGGCATGAAGCCCCGCCTCCTCGATCAGACGCGGTGACGCCTCGGGGATCGATTTCAGATGGATATAGCCACGGAAATTATGGGTCACACGCAGTTCGCGGACGATGCGGACCATCTCTTCCATCGTGTAATCGGACGAACGAATGATGCCGGAGGAAAGGAACAGGCCTTCGATATAGTTGCGGCGGTAGAATTCCAGCGTCAGCCAGATGACCTCCTCGGGCGTAAAGCGCGCCCGTTCGACATTGCTCGACGAGCGATTGACGCAATAGGCGCAGTCGTAGATGCAGAAATTGGTCAGCAGTATTTTTAGAAGCGAAATGCACCGCCCGTCCGGTGCATAGGCATGACAGATGCCGGATCCCTCGGTCGAACCGAGCCCGCCACTTGCCCGGGAATCACGTTTCACCGTGCCGCTGGAAGCGCAGGAAGCGTCATATTTCGCGGCATCGGAAAGGATGGCCAAGCGTTCTGTGAGCGACTTCTTCATTAGTATGTTCACTATATGTTCTCTTGTGCGGAGTCAATCGGGACGATCGGATTTCTGCCCATTCTCAAGGCGCACCACCTGATATCGGGGCGGGCGGCGTTTCTCTTATGCGAATTTTCTGGAAATCGGCCGTGGCGATCTGCTATAAGCGTCCGACTAAGATTGTGGCACGGTTCCGAAGCTCCCCTTCGGGACCTGTTTTCTTTTGTGTTCGCCGCTGATTGTGCGGATACGAGGATTGAAGGACAGAAAAATGGTTGAAAAGGTACCGATGACACCGGGCGGTTTCGTCAAGCTGCAGGAAGAGCTGCGCTGGCGCCAGCAGGAGGAGCGCCCCCGAATCATCGAGGCGATCGCCGAAGCCCGTGCTCATGGCGACCTTTCCGAAAACGCCGAATACCACGCCGCCAAGGAAGCCCAGAGCCACAATGAAGGCCGCATCAGCGAGTTGGAAGACCTGACGGCGCGCGCCGAGGTCATCGACCTCACCAAGATGTCGGGCGACAAGATCAAGTTCGGCGCCAAGGTGAAGCTCATCGACGAGGACACCGAGGAAGAAAAGACCTACCAGATCGTCGGCGACCAGGAAGCCGACGTCAAGGCCGGCCGCATCTCCATCTCCTCGCCAATCGCCCGTGCGCTGATCGGCAAGGAAGTCGGCGATTCCATCGAGGTCAACGCGCCGGGCGGCTCCAAGGCCTACGAAATCCTCCAGGTTTCCTGGGGCTGATCGCCCGCGAGCCGCGAGACCCCTCCCTTGCCTGATATCCGTGACGTCGAGATCATTGCGCCCAATTTCAAGCGCCGGCTCTCCGGCGTCACGTCGACGATCGTCCAGCTCATCCCGTGCCAGATCCGGCTCGGCATCAAGATCGCGACACTCGGCCCCGGCCTGCCGGAGGACCTGCCGAAACTGAAGTGGCGGCAGCTCCTCGGCCTTTGGCGCCCGCCGGCGCGCCCGCGCCGGCGTGTCTGGCACGCTCGCCGCAACAACGAGATGGCCGTCGGCATCCTGCTTCGCCATCTCACGCGCATGCCGCTGAAGCTTCTCTTCACCTCGGCCGCGCAACGCCGCCACACCGCCTATACGAAATGGCTGATCCGTCGCATGGACGCCGTTATCGCGACCAGCGACCGTTCCGGCTCGTTCCTCGAGGTGCCGCACACGGTCATCCAGCACGGCGTCGACCTTGCTCTGTTCCATCCGCCGGAAACCGCAGAGGACGGCATCGCCGCCACCGGCCTGCCCGGCCGCCATCTCGTCGGCTGCTTCGGCCGTGTGCGCCATCAGAAAGGCACTGATCTTTTCGTGACGGCGATGATCGAACTCCTGCCGCAGCATACTGAGTGGACGGCAGTCGTCTCCGGCCGCGTGACGGCGGAGCACGTGGCATTCGCAGACAAACTCAAGGCGGACGTCGCCGCCGCCGGACTGAGCGACCGTATCCTCTTTCTCGGCGAAGTGCCTGACATCAAGATCTGGTATCGCCGCCTGACGCTTTATGTCGCCCCCTCCCGCAACGAGGGCTTCGGCCTGACGCCGCTCGAAGCCATGGCCTCGCGAACCGCGGTGGTGGCATCGGATGCGGGCGCCTATGCCGAGCTCATCGTCACGGGCGAGACAGGTTCGGTCGTCGCCGCCGGCGATGGCGAGGCGCTGACGCGGGCAATCGCGCCCTATATCGCAGATCCCGTTCTGGCGCTCGCGCATGGCGAGAATGCGCTGCGGCATGTCAGGGCGAATTTCGCGCTGGAGAAGGAAGCAAGTGCGATCGGCGCCGTTTATAACAGTCTTCTCGGCGACAATCGCAGCTGAAGCCGAAAAGAGAAACGGCCCGTTGGATGACGGGCCGCTGCAGGGTTTCTAAGGATAAGGGGATAGCGGCTGACTATTCGGCCGGCTGCAGCCCGGCAGCCGAAGTATCCTCTCCGGTCTGGCCGCCCAGTGCTGCGGCGAGTTGCACCGTATCCAGCTCGTTTTCCCAACGTGCCACGACGATCGTCGCCACCGCATTGCCGACGAGGTTGGTCAGCGCCCGGCATTCCGACATGAAGCGGTCGATGCCGAGAATGAGTGCCATGCCAGCGACCGGCACGGATGGGACGACGGAGAGCGTTGCGGCAAGTGTGATGAAGCCGGCGCCGGTGATGCCTGCGGCACCCTTCGAGCTCAGCATCGCCACCAGCAGCAGCAGGATCTGGTCACCCCAGGAGAGATGGATGCCGGTTGCCTGAGCAATGAACAGCGCTGCCAGCGTCATGTAGATGTTGGTGCCGTCAAGATTGAAGGAATAGCCGGTCGGGATGACGAGGCCGACGACCGAGCGCTTGCAACCGGCCTTTTCCATCTTGTTCATCAGCCCCGGAAGTGCGGCTTCCGAAGACGAGGTGCCGAGGACCAGCAGCAGTTCTTCCTTGATGTAGCGCAGCAGCGCCACGATCGAGAAGCCGTTGTAGCGGGCAACAGCACCGAGAACGATGAAGACGAAGAGCAGAGACGTGATGTAGAAAGTGCCGATCAGCATGGCAAGGTTGGCGATCGATCCGACGCCGTACTTGCCGATGGTGAATGCCATGGCGCCGAAGGCGCCGATCGGGGCAGCCTTCATGAGGATGGCGACGAGCTTGAACACGGGAGCCGTCAGGGAATTGAGGAAGTTGACGACCTGCTCGCCCTTTTCGCCGACCATGGCGAGCGCGATGCCGAAGAGCACCGAGAAGAACAGAACCTGCAGAATATCGCCATCGGCAAAGGCGCCGACAATCGTCGTCGGGATGATGTTGGTGAGGAAGCCGACGATGCTCTGCTCATGCGCCTTGGCGGCAAAGGTGGCGACGGCGGCCGGATCCAGCGAGGCCGGATCGATGTTCATGCCGGCGCCTGGCTGGACGACATTGGCGACGATCAGGCCGATGATGAGCGCCAATGTCGAGAAGGTCAGGAAGTACAGCATCGCCTTGCCGGCGACGCGGCCGACCTTCTGCAGGTCGCTCATGCCGGCAATGCCGGTCGCAACCGTCAGAAAGAKCACCGGCGCAATGATCATCTTGACGAGCTTGATGAAGGCATCGCCGAGCGGCTTCAGCTGGGTGCCGAGTTCGGGATAGAAATGACCGAGAAGGATACCCGCAGCGATGGCCACGAGAACCTGAACGTAAAGATGGCTATAAAAGGGCTTCTTGCCCTTGCTGCCTGCGACTGCATCGAGTGGTGCTGCGATCATGATGTCCTCCTAGTGGCTCGTCCGGAACGAACTCCGGCCTCCCGAGCCGTTCGCTTCAAGTCCAACAGCTCAGCCGTTGTTGCCACCTCCTTCGCAATCGCCGTGCCAGTTTTAAGCCGCCAACCAACCGATTGAATTTATTAATGAAAAATTTACGAGACTGCTGACAACTCATTAATCAATGCGGAAATCCGCACAAATCCATTTGCGTTTCGTGCAGAACAATGCACAAATCCGCCATGTCCGTGTCGCAGAAATTGTGGCCTTCCCTGCCCCTGCAACACCGCATCCGCCGGATGTGGTGGGCCTATGCCGCGCTCGCCTTCCTCGCCGTCGTCGCAAGCCTTTGGACCAGCGGCGAGATCGGCCAGCACCGGGCGGAGGCTGCCCTCGAGGAGCAGGCCCGCATGGATGTGACGCTGAATGCGGCGTTGCTGCGCACGGTCCTCGAAAAATACCGGGCGCTTCCCTTCGTGCTGTCGCAGGACACCGCGCTCGCCGCGGCGCTGGTGGGAAACGATGCCGGCACGTTCGAGCGGCTCAGTCAGAAGCTGGAAATGCTGGCGGCGGGCACGAAGGCCGCCGTCATCTATGTCATCGACAAGGACGGCATCGCGGTTTCGGCCAGCAACTGGCGCGAGCCGACGAGCTTCGTCGGCAATGACTACCGCTTCCGGGAGTATTTTCAGGGGGCGGTCGAACGAGGACAGGCCGAGCACTTCGCGCTCGGCACGGTCAGCAAGAAACCGGGTCTTTATATCTCGCAGCGGATTTCGGGCAGCAATGGCTTGCTGGGTGTCGTCGTGGTCAAGGTCGAATTCGACGACGTCGAGGCGGATTGGAACGCCTCCGGCACCCCGTCCTACGTCGTTGACGAGCGTGGCATTGTCCTCATCACCAGTCTTCCATCATGGCGGTTCATGACGATCGGCCGGATCGCCGAAGACCGGCTGACAGCGATCCGCGAAAGCCTCCAATTCGGCGCTGCGCCACTTCAACCCCTGCCCCTCGACATGGTCCGAAACCTCGGCGAAGGGCTCGATGTCGTCGAGATCGTCATGCCCGGCGATGCCGGGAAAACCAGGTTTCTCGATGTCGCAACGTCGGTGCCGGCGACCGGATGGCATTTGCAGCATCTGGTGGCGCTGGGGCCGTCCGTCGATGCGGGGATTCGCGAAGCCCGCATGCTGGCATTGCTCATACTCTTGCCACTGCTGGCCGGAGCAGCCTTCCTCTTGCGCCGCCGCCATACGATCGCCCTGCGGATCTCGAGCGAACAGCAAGCACGAGAGGAACTGGAACGGCGGGTAGTCGAGCGGACGCTGGATCTCAGCCAGGCGCGGGACCGGCTGCAGGCTGAAATCATCGGCCACAAGAGCACCGAGCAAAAGCTGCAGGCGGTGCAGCAGGATCTGGTGCAGGCCAATCGGCTGGCCATCCTGGGCCAGGTGGCCGCCGGCGTCGCTCATGAGATCAACCAGCCGGTGGCGACCATCCGTGCCTATGCGGATAACGCCCGCACCTTCCTCGATCGCGGCCAGACTGCGCCTGCCGGCGAAAATCTCGAAAGCATTGCGGCGCTGACGGAGCGCATAGGTTCGATCACCGAGGAGCTGAAGACCTTTGCCCGCAAGGGCCGCGGCAGCGCCGAACCAACAGGATTGAAGGACGTCATCGAGGGCGCGGTGATGCTGTTGCGCAGCCGGTTTGCCGGCCGCATGGACACGCTCGACATCGACCTGCCGCCCGACGAACTGCAGGTGATGGGAAACCGGATTCGTCTCGAGCAGGTCCTCATCAACCTGCTTCAGAACGCCCTGGAGGCGGTGGCGCCGAAGGCCGGAGAGGGTCGCGTCGAGATCAGAACATCAACTGACGCGGGGATGGTAACGGTGACAGTCGCCGACAACGGCCCCGGCATTCCCCCGGAAATCCGTAAAGGCTTGTTCACGCCGTTCAATACCTCGAAGGAAAGCGGTCTCGGCCTTGGCCTCGTCATCTCCAAGGATATCGTCGGCGACTACGGCGGCCGGATGGACGTTGCAAGCGACAGCGGTGGTACCCGGTTCATCGTTCAGCTGAGGAAGGCTTGAGGTCATGGACACACTGATGCCCGTTGCGCTGATCGACGACGACAAGGATCTGCGCCGTGCCACCGCGCAGACGCTCGAACTCGCCGGATTTTCCGTTTCCGCCTACGACGGTGCGAAAGCCGCGCTGGCGGACCTGCCGGCGGACTTTGCCGGCCCCGTCGTCACCGATATCCGCATGCCCGAGATCGACGGACTGCAGTTCTTCGCCACGCTGCAAGGGATGGACGTCGACCTGCCGGTGATCCTGATGACCGGCCACGGCGATATTCCCATGGCCGTTCAGGCGATCCAGGACGGCGCCTATGATTTCATCGCCAAGCCCTTCGCAGCCGATCGGCTCGTGCAGAGCGTGCGTCGCGCAAGCGAAAAGCGTCGGCTTGTTCTGGAGAACCGCATGCTGCGCAAAGCAGCCGAAGATGCGCAGGAGAATTTGCCGCTGATCGGCCAGACGCCTGTGATGGAAAACCTCAGAAACATTCTTCGCCACATCGCCGATACCGATGTGGATGTGCTCGTCGCCGGCGAAACGGGCAGCGGTAAGGAAGTGGTCGCCCAGATCCTGCATCAATGGAGCCACCGCCGGAAGGGCAATTTTGTGGCGCTGAACTGCGGCGCCCTGCCCGAAACCGTCATCGAAAGCGAGCTGTTCGGCCACGAGGCCGGCGCCTTTACCGGCGCCCAGAAGCGCCGCACGGGCCGCATCGAACATGCAAGCGGCGGCACGCTGTTCCTCGACGAGATCGAAAGCATGCCGGCCGCTACGCAGGTCAAGATGCTGAGGGTGCTGGAGATGCGCGAAATCACGCCGCTCGGCACCAATGAGGTGCGCCCCGTCAATCTTCGCGTCGTCGCGGCTGCCAAGATCGACCTCGGGGATCCCGCGGTTCGCGGCGATTTTCGCGAGGATCTCTATTACAGGCTGAATGTCGTGACGATCTCCATTCCGCCGCTGAGAGAACGGCGGGACGATATTCCGCTTCTGTTTTCCCACTTCGCCGCTCGCGCCGCGGAGCGCTTCCGTCGCGATGTCCCGCCGCTTTCACCTGATGTACGGCGACATCTGGCCTCGCACACATGGCCAGGCAATGTCCGCGAGCTCTCGCATTATGCCGAACGCGTGGTGCTTGGCGTGGAAGGCGGCGGAGCGGCAGCGGTCCCTCCTCAGCCGACGGGTGCGACACTCCCCGAACGGCTGGAACGCTACGAGGCGGAGATCATCCGCGACACGCTGTCAGCCAATGACGGCGACGTGCGCCGCACCATCGAGGCGCTCGGCATTCCGAGAAAGACGTTTTATGACAAACTTCAGCGCCACGGCATCAACCGGGGCGGCTATAGCTCGCGCAAGTAATCCGTGACGACGATTAACCTGCCAAGGTCGTTTTAGACTTCGACCAGTCCCAGCTTCTTCACCTGCCGGATCGTCAGCATGGTGCGCACGGTATCGACATGTTCGTTCGCCGTCAGCACCTCGATGACGAAATCCTGAAAGCGGGTGAGGTTCTCCGCCACGCAATGCAGCAGGAAATCGCTGTCGCCCGAGACCATCCAGGCCTGGCGCACCAGCGGCCATTCGGCGGTGGCAGCGGCGAAGGCCTTGAGATTGCCTTCCGACTGGTGCTTGAGGCCGACCATGCAGAAAGCGACGAGGTCGAAGCCGAGCTTCGGGCTGTTCAGCATCGCGTGGTAGCCCTCGATGATGCCGGCTTCCTCGAGCTTGCGCACACGGCGCAGGCAAGGCGGCGCCGAGATGCCGACGCGATCGGCGAGCTCCACATTGGTCATGCGGCCATCGGCCTGCAGTTCCCGGAGGATCTTTATATCGATGACGTCGAGTTCCGCACGCCCCACATCATTGCCTTTCTTTAATTCTCCGCGGGGAGCTTCTATATAAAGCCGCGGAATACGCAAGAAAGTTTCACGCCGATGACGGATTCTTGCACATCTGGGCGATTTGCCTTGTTGGTAACGCAAGGCTGCCCTTGAATAAAAGCATTGGACGTTCATAAATGGCGCATGGACCGCGAAACGGCCGCAATCGCCACTTAGCCGCCGCCCTCCTGCCAGTCGAAAGGAAATGACATGCCCGCCCGCCACACCAAGGTGCTCATCATCGGTTCCGGACCCGCAGGCTATACTGCCGCGGTCTATGCCGCGCGCGCCATGCTGAAACCGGTTTTGATCGCCGGTCTCGAACAGGGCGGACAGCTGATGATCACCACTGATGTCGAGAACTATCCGGGCTTTGCCGATCCGATCCAGGGTCCCTGGCTGATGGAACAAATGCTGCAGCAGGCAAAACATGTCGGCGCCGAAATCGTCAACGACCTCGTGACCGAAGTCGACATGAATCAGCGTCCGTTCGTCGCCCGCACCGACAGCGGCCAGGTCTGGACCGCCGATACGCTGATCATTGCCACCGGTGCCAAGGCCAAATGGCTCGGCATCGAGAGCGAGCAGCATTTCCAGGGCTTCGGCGTTTCGGCTTGCGCCACGTGCGACGGTTTCTTCTATCGCAACAAGGACGTGATCGTGGTTGGCGGCGGCAACAGCGCCGTCGAGGAGGCGCTCTATCTCTCCAACATCGCCAAGTCGGTTACATTAGTGCACCGGCGCGACTTCTTCCGAGCCGAGAAGATCCTGCAGGAACGCCTGTTCTCCAAGGAGAATGTCAAGGTGCTGTGGAATACCGAAGTGGCCGAAATAACAGGCACACCGGCCAAGCCGCCAATGCCGCAATCCGTATCCGGCGCGCGCCTGCGTGACGTCAGAACCGGCACGATCACCGACATGGTGATCGATGGCGTCTTCGTCGCGATCGGCCATGCGCCGGCAACCGAACTCTTCAAGGAAAAGCTGAAGCTGAAGGACAATGGCTATCTCTGGACCGCGCCGGATTCGACCGCGACCAGCCTGGACGGGGTCTATGCCGCGGGCGACGTGACGGATGATACGTTCCGCCAGGCGATCACTGCCGCCGGCCTGGGGTGCATGGCTGCACTTGAAGCCGAGCGATATCTGACGGGCCACATGCCCGTCGCCGTGGCCGCGGAGTAAGATCGGCATGAGGGGTGGGGGAATGCCATTGGATTGGGACAAGCTGCGTATTTTTCACGCAGCTGCCGAGGCGGGTTCGTTCACGCATGCGGCGGATAAACTGCATCTGTCCCAATCCGCCATCAGTCGCCAGGTCAGCGCGCTGGAGCAGGATGTCGGCACCAAGCTGTTTCACCGCCATGCACGCGGCCTGATTCTGACGGAACAGGGCGAACTGCTTTACCGCACCGCCCATGACGTGCTGCTGAAGCTCGAAACCGTGAAGATGCAGCTCACCGAGACGACCGAGACGCCATCCGGCAAGCTGCGCGTCACGACGACGGTCGGTCTCGGCCAGGGCTGGCTGACCGACAAGATCCAGGAGTTCCTGCAGCTTTATCCCGATGTGCAGATCCAGCTGATCCTCGACAACGAGGAAGTGGATGTGAACATGCGTCATGCCGACTGCGCGATCCGCCTGCGCCAGCCGCAGCAATCCGACCTCATCCAGCGCAAGCTCTTCACCGTGCACATGCACGTCTATGCGGCCCCGTCCTACATCAACCGCCACGGCGAGCCGCAGAAGGTCGAGGATCTCGACAATCACCGCATCATCACCTTCGGTGAGCCGGCGCCGAGTTACCTGCTCGACGTCAATTGGCTTGAGGTCGCCGGCCGCTCCTCCGACAACAAGCGCATCCCGCATCTGCAGATCAACAGCCAGACCTCGATCAAGCGCGCCGCCCTGCTCGGAATCGGCGTCGCCTGCCTGCCGGATTACATCGTCGGTCGCGACCCCGGCCTGATTCAGCTGGCGATCAATGCCGACGTCCCCTCCTTCGACACCTATTTCTGCTATCCAGACGAGATCAAGAACGCCGCCAAGCTGAAAGCCTTCCGCGATTTTATCGTCAGCAAGGCCAGAAACTGGAACTTTTGAGCCCGGTTTTATTGATGAATCGTCGACTATGCAGAACGTGCATGACTGGCATGCACAAATGAGGGTTGCCGTTTGCCCAATAAACCACCATATCGCACATAGCTGATGCACATGGTGGCTTTTCCTCCCAGTTCCACCGCATTAGCTGTTCCCCTCTGGAGGTTTTTGACCTTCACACTTATAAGGGCCCTGGTTTTCCAGTGGCCCTCTTTTTTTGCCCTTACTTCCTCGATAAATGCCGCACCGCAAAAAAATTGTGCGGCGCATAGCAGACATGCACAAAAAAGCATTGAAACCTGCTCAAGGAAGCACCATATCTCTCTGAGCTGATGCATCTTGTGGTTTCTCTCCCAGTACCACCGCATTAGCTGTTCCCCTCTGGAGGTTTTTGACCTTCACAATTACAAGGGCCCTGGTTTTCCGGTGGCCCTCTTTTTTTGCCCAAAATTTGCGCACTCACTAAAAACCACGGCCTCACGCCTCCGTGATTTGCATATCGAAACCTGCCGATCATTATATCGATTAAACACGATTTATAGTTCGGCGAATGACGATGGACAAAGACGAAATTATCAAGGCCCTCGCCCATCCCACCCGGATGGACATTCTGAGCTGGCTGAAAAACCCCGAGGAACACTTCCCCTCGCAGGAGCATCCTTTCGAAATGGGCGTCTGCGCCAGCCAGTTCGAGCGCTGCGGCCTGTCGCAGTCGACCGTTTCGGCCCATCTCGGCACGCTGCATCGCGCCGACCTCGTCACCACCAAACGCGTCGGCCAGTGGATCTTTTACAAGCGCAACGAAGAAACGATCGCCGCCTTCCTCAAGCAACTGACGCAGGATCTTTAGAATGCCCCTCGCCCTCCTCGTCCTCGCCTTGAGCTCGTTTGCGATAGGCACCACCGAATTCGTCATCATGGGTCTGTT
The DNA here is from genome assembly GCF_056406015.1 of Rhizobium sp. P1_E1. Classification (NCBI taxonomy): domain Bacteria; kingdom Pseudomonadati; phylum Pseudomonadota; class Alphaproteobacteria; order Hyphomicrobiales; family Rhizobiaceae; genus Rhizobium; species Rhizobium sp. P1_E1. The sequence continues at coordinate 19,406 of NZ_JBFUAY010000004.1, forward strand.
GCCGGAGGTGGCTGCCGATCTCTCGGTCAGCATCCCGCAGGCCGGGTGGCTGGTCACCGGTTATGCCCTGGCGGTCGCGATCGGCGCCCCTGTGATGGCCGTTTCGACTGCGAAGCTGAAGCGCCGTACCGCCCTGATTGCGCTGATGGCATTCTTCATCGCCGGCAACCTGCTTTGCGCTCTGGCGAGCGATTATTGGGTGCTGATGATCGCCCGAGTCGTTACGGCACTCTGCCATGGCGCCTTCTTCGGCATCGGCTCGGTGGTTGCCGCCGGCCTCGTCGCCGAGGATCGCAAGGCCCGCGCCGTCGCGCTGATGTTCACCGGCCTGACACTTGCCAATGTTCTTGGCGTGCCGCTCGGCACCGCGATCGGCCAGGCCTATGGCTGGCGCGCCACCTTCGGCGTTGTCACCGTCATCGGTATCGTCACCATATCAGGCCTGATCGCCATCCTGCCCAGGGATAAGCAGCAAAAGAACGGCAGCATCCTGCGTGAGATCGCAGCCCTCAGGAATGGCCGCCTGTGGCTGGCACTCTCCACCACCGTCTTCTTCGCCGCCTCTATGTTCGCTCTCTTCACCTATATTGCGCCGCTGCTGCGCGACGTCACCGGCGTTTCGCCGGAAGGCGTCACCTGGACGCTGTTTCTGATCGGCCTTGGACTGACCATCGGCAACCTCGTCGGCGGCAAGCTTGCCGACTGGCGGCTCGGCGCGACGCTTGCCGGCGTCTTCGCCGCGATCGCCACGACCTCGATCGCCTTCAGCTATACGAGTCGCTTCTTCATCCCGGCTGAAATCACCCTCTTCCTCTGGGCGATGGCAAGCTTTGCCGCCGTGCCGGCGCTTCAGGTCGGCGTCGTCGGCTTCGGCAAAGACGCTCCGAATCTCGTCTCGACGATCAACATCGGCGCCTTCAACACCGGCAATGCGCTCGGCGCTTGGGTGGGCGGCGTGGTCATCGACGCCGGTTTCGATCTCACCCGCGTTCCGCTCGCCGCAGCCTTGATGGCCCTGATAGGCCTCGGCGCGACGGCACTCACCTATCTCTCCGCCAGGGGCCGGGCCGCCCTCGCCCCTGCCGAGTGATCCTCCCGCAAAAGAAAGGACCATCATGGCCAAGCTTTTCGAACCCACGAAAGTCGGCGACATATCAGTCAAGAACCGCATCGTCATGGCGCCACTCACCCGCAACCGATCGCCGGGCGCAATTCCCAACGACCTCAACGTCGAATATTACCGCCAGCGCGCCACATCAGGCCTGATCATCACCGAAGCAACCGCGATCACCCATCAGGGCCAGGGTTATGCCAACGTGCCTGGTCTCTACACCAAAGAGGCTCTCGACGGCTGGAAGCGCGTCACCGACGCGGTCCATGCATCAGGCGGCAAGATCGTCGTCCAGATGTGGCATGTCGGCCGCATCTCGCACACGACATTGCAGCCGAACGACGGCAAGCCGGTTTCATCGACCAATCGTGTCGCCAAGGCCAAGACCTATCTGGTCAATGCCGACGGCACCGGCAGCTTTGCCGACACCTCCGAACCACGCGCGCTCGAAACCGCMGAAATCCCCGGCATCATCGAGGATTACCGCAAGGCCGCACGGGCGGCGATCGACGCCGGCTTTGACGGTGTCGAGATCCACGGCGCCAACGGTTACCTGCTCGACCAGTTCATCCGCGACGGCGTCAATGACCGTACTGATGCATATGGCGGCTCGATCGAAAACCGCACCCGCCTGACTTTCGAAGTCGTCGATGCCGTGGTGAAGGAAATCGGCGCCGGCCGCACGGCGATCCGCATCTCACCGGTGACGCCGTCCGGCGAAAGCTACGATTCCAACCCGCAGGCGACCTTCACCCATGTCGTCGAGGGACTGGCCAAACACGACCTGGCCTATATCCATGTCATCGAAGGCCAGACCGGCGGCGAACGGGACTATAAGCAGGGCGACAATCCCGCCTTCGATTACAAGGGACTGCGCCAGACTTACGAAAAGGCTGGCGGCAAGGCCGACTGGATGGTCAACAATGGCTATGATCGCGATCTGGCGATCGACGCCGTCGCAAGCGGCCGCGCCGATCTCGTCGCCTTCGGCAAGCCTTTCATTGCCAATCCCGATCTCGTCGAGCGCCTGGTACACAATCTGCCGCTCAACACGCCCGACCAGTCGACCTTTTACGGCGGCACCGGCAAGGGCTATATTGACTATCCCGTCCTCGAAAAAGTCGCCTGAACCTTTCACACGCGAATGGGAATCCCGCCGAAAGGCGGGATTCCCATTTTCACGACCTCTCAGTAAGTTGCACCATGTTTAGTCCCCATCTTGATCGCTGGTCGCTGATATCAGACGGTGAACCCATCATCACCCATTCCAGCCGCCTGCTGCCGGTCCGCTGGCAGGGCAGGCCAGCCATGCTGAAAGTGGCGGCCGATATCGACGAACGTTATGGCGCGCTATTGATGCAATGGTGGGACGGCGACGGCGCAGCCTATGTCTACGCCCATGAGGGCGACGCCGTGCTGCTGGAAAGGGCGACGGGAAAACGCTCATTGCTTGCCATGGCGATGAACGGCGAGGACGACGAGGCAAGCCGCATCCTCTGCCGGACAGCGGCACGGCTGCATGCGCCGCGCGAAAAACCGCTTCCCGATCCCATACCCCTCACCCGCTGGTTCCRCGATCTGGAGCCGGCAGCAGGCAAGCATGGCGGCACGCTTACCGATTGCTCGGCGATCGCCAACACCCTCCTTGCCGATCAGCGTGAAGTCACCATCCTCCACGGCGACATCCACCACGACAATATCCTCGATTTCGAGGCACGCGGCTGGCTGGCAATCGATCCGAAGCGGCTCCATGGCGAACGCGGCTTCGATTTCGCCAATATCTTCGCCAACGAGGAACTGCCAACGATCACCGATCCCGCCCGTTTCCGCCGCCAGCTCGCCATCGTCTCAGCAGAGGCGAAACTGGAGCCGAAGCGGCTGCTGCGATGGATCGCCGCCTATTCCGGTCTTTCCGCCGCCTGGTTCCTCGGCGATCCGAATATTCAGCAGGCAGAGACAGCCCTGACGGTCGCCCGGATCGCGCTGGCCGAACTCGAGAGCTAACCCGCGTTCTGCGACGGGTGCCCGATAAGGGCGGCCGCGGCTTGACGGTGCGGTTCGGGCAGGCAGCCAAGCGCCACGAGCGAAGCCCTGACCGCCTCGTCGATCGGCGTCTGCGGCTCCTTGCCGAGTTCGGCCGTAAGCCTGGTATTCCGCATCCGCACCGGCACCTTCCAGAGATAGCGCATCTCCTTGATCTCCCGCATCACGGGAACGAAAGGAGCGGTCAGCGGCACGATCCACCAAGGGAAGTTGCCGATCTTCGCCCTACCGCCGACGACGCGCTTGATCGCTTCGGCCATCTGCATGCCGTCCGCATCCCAGAAGCCCTCCATGTGATAGACGGCGAAAGGCGGCAGTCGATCGGCCCGCTCGACGAGTTGGGCAATGGTTTCTGCCATGTCGGGCAGGTAGGCCCATTGATGGCCGATGCCACGCCGTGCCGGGTTCCTGATCGTGCCGACCGGCTTGCCTGGGGTCACGAGGCCGGACGAAAACCAGCTATTGGCCGTCGTGCCTGGACCGAAGAAATCCCCTCCCCTGACGATGATGGCGCCGGCGCCGGACTGCGACGCCGCCTTCAGCCGCTTCTCCATTTCGACGCGGATCGCCCCCTTCTTCGTCACCGGATTCTGTGGGCTTTCTTCCGTCGGCGCCGGCTGGGCATCGGGACCAAAATTATAGACGTTGCCCGGCAGCACGACGCGCACGCCGACTACGCGAGCAGCGGCGATGGTATTGTCGAGCATCGGCAGCACCAGCGTTTCCCAGTCGCGATAACCGGGCGGATTGACAGCATGGACGATCAGGCCGACGCCTTCAGCCGCCCTCAGGACGTCGCCGGCATTCATCGCATCGCCCTGCACCCATTCGAAAGCCGGCTCGTTCCTCGACGCTTTGGCGGCGTCACGGTTCAGCGCCCGGATGCGCCAGCCGCGCGCAAGCAGCTTGCGGGCAACCGCGCCGCCGATACCGCCTGTGGCGCCGAGAATGAGGGCCGTCGTCTTCATTTTGCTGCTCATGACAATCATCTCCTTCGATCGGATGAGAGGATCATGCCCCCAGAAGGGAATAAACGAAATTGACGAAATAAATGCATCTGCTATACAAAAATATATGAGCGTCGAACCAAGCTGGGATTTCTACCGCAGTTTCCTGACCGTGCTCCAGCAAGGGTCGCTGTCAGCCGCCGCCCGCGAACTGGGGCTGACTCAACCGACCATAGGCCGCCATGTCGACGCCCTGGAACTGGCGATCGGCGCCGAACTCTTCACCCGCTCACCGAACGGCCTGCTGCCGACCGACGCCGCACTGGCGCTCAAGCCCTATGCCGAAACGCTGGCGGCAACCACCGCCGCCCTTTTGCGCACAGCATCCGGCCAGCGCGATTGCGTGACGGGAACGGTCAGGGTCAGCGCCAGCGAGGTCATCGCCGTCGAAGTACTGCCTGCGATTCTCGGACCGCTGCAGGAGACTTATCCGGAACTTCAAATCGAGCTCTCGGCTTCCGATACGATCGAGGACCTGGTGAACCGCGAAGCCGATATTGCCGTGCGCATGGCCGAACCGCAGCAGGACGCACTCGTCGTGCGCCGAATCGGCGATATCCCGCTCGGCTTTCACGCCCATCGCCGCTATCTCGAACGATACGGCATTCCGCAGACCCTGGCTGACCTCGCAAACCACCGGCTCATCGGCTTCGACCGGCAGACGGCCTATGTCCGCATGGTGATGAAACGTTATGCGGTGCCTGGCATCGAGTTCTCCTTCCGCTCCGACAGTAACCTTGCCCAACTTTCGGCGATCCGTGCAGGCGTTGGCATCGGCATCTGCCAGACAGGGCTCGCGCGTGAAAATCCAGACCTTGTTCACATCCTGCCTGATGCCTTCAGCATTCCGCTCGGCACGTGGGTGGCGATGCATGAGAGCCTGAAGTCTTCGCCGCGCTGCCGCGCTACCTTTGATGTATTGGTCAAGGGACTTCAGGACTATCACCGATATTCGACCAGCGCATAATCGCGAAAATCAGAATCGATTTTCGCAAAGAATCATGCGCAAATTTCGAAGCGATAGAGCCTCCTTAACGCGTCGAGCACCACAGCGGGATGAAAATGATAACGCACAGCCCGGTTGAACTCGTGCCTCACGATCCGCAATGGCCGCAAGCCTTCCAGCGCATCCGCAACAGGCTGCTGACCTTGCTGCCGCAGGCGCTCTCCATCGATCACATCGGCAGCACGTCCATACCGGGCATGACAGCCAAGCCGCTTATCGATATCGACATTGTTCTTCCCGACCTCGGGCATATCGAGGGCGCCACACGCGTGCTCCTGGTAGAAGGCTACGAGCCACGCGGCAACCGCTATGACGACGAGGTTTGGGCTTTTCTATCGAGAGGTTCAGTGCCGGCGGAACGGGTCTACCTTTGCCCTTCCGGCAACGGCACGCATCGAAACAGGCTGGCTTTCCGGGATTATCTCATCGCGCATCCGCAAGCGGCGGCCGATTATACCGCGCTCAAACGCAGGCTGGCAGCCGAATTCAGGATGGACGGCGACCGCTACACTGCGCATAAGCGCGAATTCGTCGATGCGATCGTCGCGCGGGCATTGACGGGCGATGCTTAGCTTCAAATGCCTTGCGAGGCCTCGGCCGTACGGTCCTTCCACAGACCGTCCACCACTTCGGTTTCCGGCCGGTCGCCGCCCTCGGCATATTCCTCATGCCATTTGCCGTTCTCGTCCTGCCAACTGATCTCGGCGGAATCGCCGCCGACCTGCTGTTCGGCCGCGACGATGCGCGCAGCTTCGAGCGCCTCGGCATGGGTCGGGAATGCCTCGGAATAGACACCTCCCAGCCTGTAGGCCCAGCCGCCGTCATGTGGCACGACTTCGTAGACCACCTTGATCATGCATCCGTCTCCTCATCTTCTTGTTGCGCATTCGCACGCTTCCGGACAGGATCCGGATCATCGCGGCCGCTTGACGAGAATTCGAGGACGCCGCGATCTGCTTTCCGGCCCCGATGACGTTCAGTATTCCATTAAACGCCGAAGACTGCAAATGGCACTCGACCGGAGCTCGCTTGATAGGCGAAATCAGCGACTTAGATAAAAATGCGTGAATCTGGACAGGAGGTGAGGCTTGAGGATCGCGTCACGCTTTAAAGAAGAAAAGTTTCTGGTCGCCGCACTTGTCGTTGCAGCGATCGCCTATCTCTTGGAACACGCCGTGATTGGGATGGGGCGCGGGGTCGCGCTGATCGCAGCCGTCGTCCTGGTCGGCACCATCGTGCTCGCCTCGATCCGCGTCGCCCATCATGCCGAACTGCTCGCCGTCAAGGTCGGTGATCCCTATGGCACGATGATCCTGACGCTCTCGGCTGTTGCCGTCGAAGTCATCATCCTCGCCATCATGATGGGCGGCGAGAGTTCGCCGACGCTGGTGCGCGACACGATCTACTCGGCCCTGATGCTCGATATCAACGGCATTCTCGGCCTTGCCGCCCTGCTCGGCGGCCTCAAGCACGGTGAACAGCCCTATAACGACAATTCCGGCAAGACCTACGGCGTGATGATCCTCACCGCCATGGGCATCTCGATGATCGTGCCGGAATTCGTGCCGAGCGACAAATGGCACTATTATTCCGCCTTCACCATCGTCGCGATGATCGCGCTCTACGGCCTCTTCCTGCGCATGCAGGTTGGCCAGCACAGCTATTTCTTCAGCTACAGCTACCCGCGCTCCGAACGGAAGAAAGAAACTCCGGACGAGCATGGCGCCGACGAGTCGACTGCAATCTCGATCGCCACCATTCTCGTCGGCGTCGTCATCATCGGCCTGCTGGCGGAGTTCATGGCGGCCTTCATGACCGAAGGCCTGCGCGACAGCGGCGCGCCGATCGCCGTGACCGCCGTCGTCGTCGCAGCGATTTCGGCGGCCCCCGAGATCCTGACCGCATTAAGGGCGGCACTCAGGAACCGCATGCAGGCGACGGTCAACATCGCCATGGGCGCCTCGCTGTCGACGGTCATCCTGACGGTGCCCGTCATGGAGGCGATCGCGCTCTATACTGGCCAGCCCTTCATCATGGCGATGACCCCGGTGCAGACGGTGATGGTGGCGATCACGCTGATTGCCGCCGCGATCAACCTCAACGACGGCGAGACCAACGCCATCGAGGGCATGACGCATTTCATCCTCTTCGCCACCTTCGTCATGCTGACGGCGCTGGGACTTTGAGGGCTCCCCTTCTCCCCGACAGGGGAATGGAGAGCAGCCATCCGCGCGCGGAACGTTAGCTCAAAGACAGCTTTCTCGACAGCCTCGCCTTTGGGGAGGGCTTTCGACAGTCATTCCTTCGACTTTTCGAGGAAACGCTGCTTGCGGGTTTTCGGCTTGAAGCGCCGGAAGAAACCCTCAATGGCGCGGATCGATTTGGTGACGGACATCAGCCTGTCGATCTGGCCGTTCGCATTGTGGAGCCGTTCCGACAGAACTTCAGCCGCAGTCATCGCGATCTCGATCGGCGGCACCTGTGGGAAGCGTTTGGCGAGTGCCGCATAGGGGCCGGCGTCCACGCCGCCCATCATCGAGATCGTGCCCATCCTGGCAAAGAGACGCAGGAAGATCTGCTCGAACGTCCAGTCGTGCACGTCGAAGACCTTCCACTTCTCGCTCCTCTTGGCCGAAAAGCCGGCGAGCAGGATCTTGCCCGGCAGTTGCAACTCGGCAAGCCAAAGCGCCATCGCAAAGCCGCTCGTCGCGATTTTGCCTGTCGGATAGAGGTCGCCGAGCACTTGCGTCAGATCGAGATGGCGGGTTCTGGCGCCCTTGAAGCCGCTCGCGTCACTGAAGTTCTCCTCCGGGGAGACGCGAATGTTGACGACGCCCAGAAAATCGTCGCCGGCAAAGAAACGCAGGACATCCACCACCTCGCGCCGGTGAACGATATTGGCGCCCATCACGCCGCTGCGGGCAATCAGCACCGCATGGCCGGCGAAGGGTTCGTCGAGCACCTTATAAACATTGTTGAAGAACACGTAGAGCGCTGTCTCCGGCAATTCGCTTCGCAGCCGTCCGAAATCGACCGCCTCGCTGTTTGCCACCAGCACGACGTGGGAATAGGGGGACAGCAACGCCTTCCACGCCTCCGGCATCAGGACGTTGAAGCCGCCATCTGCGGCGGCGGCACTCTGCGTATCACTGGGGATTGCTTCCATACCGGCTCACATGCACTTTCCAAGGACGATGCGCTCTGCCCGCCTTACTAGCTGTTGCTGAAATAGGCGCGCGTTCGTGCCAGCCGCGTCAGCCCGCCGATGCGCTTTCCCAAATGCGAGAAGAAACCCGCAACTCGACCCGCCATTGACGGCTGCCCGCAGAAAGAGGCCCACGGTGTGTTGCTGAGATCCTCGATATAGTGCTTGGCCATCCGCCGGTGCACCCAGGGCACGGTGGCCTGCCACGGCTTTTTCCGGCCGGTGAAATGAAGGATCGCCGGCCGGTCGACGAAGGGCAGCAGGCCCGTCTGCGTGTTCCAGCGCGGACCGAGCACCAGCCAGTCGCCGTCGAAGATGACATTCAGCGCATCCTGGTCGTTATTCTCGAAAAGATGCGACCGCTCCTCGAAGATCTCCCGTGTCCTCGCAAAAAGCTCCCTCTCCCGGCAGGCCGACCAGTCGAACAGCAGCACGCCGGCATTGAAATAGCGGCCGCCCTCGCGCATGCCGATCTTCCGCTGCCGGGCACCGGCCTTTTCAGGAAAGGCCATGACATAATCGTCGACCGCAGCCAGCGCTTTGCCTTGAAAATTTCTCGTGAAGAGTTCGTCGACCGGCGAAACCGCCAGCACATCGGCGTCGAGATAGAGCAGGCGCTCGATATGATCGGGTATATGCAGATCCATGTAGAGTCGCGCCAATGTCGCGCCCGACCAGCGGCCCCGCGCCTGCAGCGCCGTATCCGGCGTATTGTAGGGCAGCACCCTGATCGCCATGTCATGCAGCCGCGCGAAATTTCCCACCTCGGCGATCTCGTTCGGCTTGAGGTCGATGCCGAGAAGCAGGAACTCCACGGCAGGACCTGAGAGATTGCGCTTGACGGAAAGCAGGGTGCAGCAGGCGGCAGGCAGCATGTTGACATCCGAACAGACGATCACGGCACTCTGCTGCAAAATCCCGGCCTCCCGAAGCGGCACTTAAACTTGATGCCGGATATCTAGTTGGTTTGATGGCAACCCGCAACCGCAGATCACCCGCCGGACCGTCACTCTGCCGTCACGTTTTGAATCGGATTTCAACGACTTGAGAGGCAAAGCGGAATCAACTCCGCAGCATGTTGAATCGGGATGTGAGCGATAATCGCAGCGCCAGCCCAACGTCGCCGCAAACAAAAAGGCCCGCCGTCGCCGGCAGGCCTTCGATCGGTGTTTTTGAAAACCCGCTTACTTGCAGGCGCCGCAGAAGCGCTGGATGCGGCGGCAGGCTTCCTCGAGCTGCTCTTCCGAAGTCGCATAGGAGATACGGAAGTTCGGGCCGAGGCCGAAGGCCGAACCGTGAACAACGGCAACGCCTTCCGATTCCAGAAGTTCAGAGACGAAATCCTCGTCCGTCTCGATGACCTTGCCGGAGGGCGCGGTCTTGCCAATCAGACCCTTGCACGAGGGATAGACATAGAAGGCGCCCTCCGGCACCGGGCAGACAATACCCTTGGCCTGATTCAGCATCGAAACGACGAGATCGCGGCGGCCTTCGAAGATCTTCTTGTTCTCGGGGATGAAGTCCTGCGTGCCGTTCAGCGCTTCGACAGCCGCCCACTGGGCGATCGACGTCGCACCCGAGGTCTGCTGACCCTGGATCATGTCCATGGCCTTGATGAGCTGGATTGGGCCGGCCGCATAGCCGATACGCCAGCCGGTCATCGCATAGGCCTTGGAGACGCCGTTCATCGTCAGCGTGCGGTCGTAAAGCTGCGGCTCGACTTCCACAGGCGTAACGAACTTGAAGTCGCCATAGGTCAGGTGCTCGTACATGTCGTCGGTCAGCACCCAGACCTGCGGATTCTTCATCAGCACATCCGTCAGCGCCTTCAGCTCGTCATGCGTATAGGCGGCCCCCGTCGGGTTGGACGGCGAGTTGAAGATGAACCACTTGGTCTTCGGCGTGATCGCCTTTTCGAGATCGGCCGCCTGAAGCTTGAAGTTATGCTCCTGGGTGGCAGAAACGAAAACCGGCGTGCCGCCGCACAGTGCCACCATCTCAGGATAGGAAACCCAGTAAGGCGCCGGAATGACGACTTCGTCGCCGGGGTTCAGCGTTGCCATGAAGGCGTTGAAAAGGATCTGCTTGCCGCCGGTGCCGACGATGGTCTGCTCCCAGGAATAGTCGAGGCCGTTCTCGCGCTTGAACTTGGCGGCGATCGCCTTGCGCAATTCCGGGATACCGGAAACCGGCGTGTACTTCGTTTCGCCGCGGTTGATCGCGTCGATGGCCGCCTTCTTGATATTATCGGGCGTATCGAAATCCGGCTCACCGGCGCCGAGGCCAATGACGTCACGTCCTTTTGCTTTCAGCTCGCGCGCTTTCTGGGAGACGGCGATGGTGGCTGAAGGCTTCACACGGGAAAGAGCATCGGCAAGGAAAGCCATGATAACGGTCCTAATGGTTGAAACGGGCAGAAAGCCGGGACCGGAGTTCTGCGGTTAGCTCTATGTCCAATGTATGGCGGCATTTCAAGCGGAAAGGCGTCATGGTGGCATGATTCTTATTGATCGGTTCGCCGCACCATCAGCCCGGCATGCCGCGCCCTTGGGAGAGGCTTGCGTCACCTGGTCGAAACGCCATGCGCAGATCTTGAATCAATCTCTGACGTCATCCGGATTTATTCCCTGAAATCAGTGGCATCGCCGAATTTGGCCATCGCCACGAATAAGCCGCAACAAATGCCGCGCCGCGCCGCAATTCGGTCGCGAGCGCGCCGAGATCGAAGCCGCATCATCCGGCATCCGAAATTGGTTATTGAGGGTATGCCAATGTTTCTGGAAGATGAGTTTGCCATAGGGCGCATTCGCGCGCGCCGAATTTCCGTTTCAGTCCTTGTTGCATTCACTATCTTTGCGGCCTGCATCACCGCGGTGCTGGGACTTGCCTCCGCCGCCCGCGCGGCCGAGACGCCGCAGGCATCCGCTGAGCTCGCAGCACTTGTCCGGCCGAACGACGTCCGCAGCGGCTCGCTGCTCTTTCCGTCGAAGGAGCCGGGCTTCTATGTCGAAGCGCCGCGGCTGAAGAGTGATGTCGCCATCGATGTCTCCGGCCCGATCGCCAGGGTGAAGGTGACGCAACGCTTCCAGAATCCGAGCCAGGGTTGGGTCGAGGGCACCTACGTCTTTCCGCTGCCGGATAATTCCGCCGTCGACACCCTGAAAATGCAGATCGGCGAACGCTTCATCGAAGGCCAGATCAAGCCGCGCCAGGAAGCCCGCGAGATCTACGAGCAGGCCAAGGCCGAGGGCAAGAAGACGGCGTTGCTCGAACAGCAGCGGCCGAACATCTTCACCAACCAGGTCGCCAATATCGGTCCCGGCGAAACCATCGTCGTCCAGATCGAGTATCAGCAGATGATCCACCAATCGGGCGGCGAGTTCTCGCTGCGCGTCCCGATGGTCGTCGCCCCGCGCTACAATCCGGCGCCGATCGTCCAGACCGTCGAGTTCAACAACGGCGCCGGTTTTGCCACACCGCGCGACCCGGTGGAAAACCGCGACAAGATCGAAGCCACCGTGCTTGACCCGCGTGAGAACGCCAGGATCAATCCGGTTTCGCTGACCGTCGATCTCAAGGCCGGTTTCCCGCTCGGCGACGTCAAATCCTCCTTCCACGCGGTCGATATCAGCCAGGACGGCGACCAGGCGAGAACGATCAGCCTGAAGGCGGACTCCGTTCCCGCCGACAAGGATTTCGAGCTCACCTGGAAGGCCGCCCCCGGCAAGATGCCGAGTGCCGGCCTCTTCCGCGAAGTGATTGATGGTAAGACCTATCTGCTCGCCTTCGTCACCCCGCCCACTGCCCCCGATACGGCAGCGCCGCCGGCGAAACGCGAGGTGGTCTTCGTCATCGACAATTCCGGCTCCATGTCCGGCCCGTCGATCGAGCAGGCAAGGCAGAGCCTGGCGCTTGCGATCTCCAAGCTGAACGCCGACGACCGCTTCAACGTCATCCGTTTCGACGATACGATGACCGATTATTTCAAGGGTCTCGTCACTGCCACCCCTGACAATCGCGAAAAGGCGATTGCCTATGTCAGAGGCCTGACTGCCGACGGCGGCACGGAAATGCTACCTGCCTTGCAGGCTGCGCTGCGTAACCAGGGACCGGTCGCAACCGGAGCGCTGCGCCAGGTCGTGTTCCTGACGGATGGCGCGATCGGCAACGAACAGCAGCTTTTCCAGGAGATCACCGCAAACCGCGGCGATGCCCGCGTCTTCACCGTCGGCATCGGCTCGGCGCCGAACACCTATTTCATGACCAAGGCCGCCGAAGTCGGCCGCGGCACCTTTACGGCGATCGGCTCGACCGATCAGGTGGCGAGCCGCATGGGCGAGCTTTTCGCCAAGCTGCAGAACCCAGCCATGACCGATATCGCCGCAACCTTCGAAGGCATCGCTGCCGAGGATATCACGCCAAACCCGATGCCGGACCTCTATAGCGGCGAGCCTGTCGTGCTGACCGCGCGACTGCCTGACGATAAGCCCGCCGGCAAGCTGCAGATCTTCGGCAAGACAGGCGAGCAGCCCTGGCGCGTCGAGATGAATATCGCCAATGCCGCCAACGGCAACGGCATTTCCAAGCTCTGGGCGCGGCGCAAGATCGACGATTTCGAGGCGCGCGCCTATGAACGTCAGGATCCGGCCGCGCTCGACAAGGATATCGAGACCGTCGCGCTCGCCCATCACCTCGTCTCCCGCGTCACCAGCCTGGTTGCCGTCGACGTCACCCCGTCTCGCCCGGTCGATCAGCCGCTCGGCTCGACCAAGCTGCCGCTCAACCTGCCGGAAGGTTGGGACTTTGATAAGGTCCTCGGCGAAAACCCTGTCCCTCGTGACGACGCAGAGCGCCATGGCTCGGCTACGCCTACGGGAAGCGCCGGACCGGAGCAGGCTGAGGCCGAAACACAGAAACTCATCGCATCGCCTGAGATCGCAAACATGATGGCTGCAGCCCCGACCGCCAAGGCCGCCACCATGATCGCGCAAAAAAGCACGACCGTGAACCTGCCGCAGACGGCGACGCGCGCCGACGAGCAGATCATCCGGGGGCTGACCATGTTGCTCCTCGCGCTGATGGCGGCAAGCGGGCTGGCCGTCTGGCGGCGGCGCCTCAAGGGCATTATTGCCGTCGGAGCCAAACGAAATGGTCTCTAGGCTCTCTGCAAGCCAGAATGAGGAAGTGGCCGAATTCGAGCCGCTTCCGACCTATCTGGAACTCGCCATGGCCGCCGCCACGGCCTATGACCGACCGAAGATGCGCCAGAAGAAGGGTTTCTTCCTCTGGCGTCTTTCCTCGATCGAAAAAGCAATCGCCTTTGCCATCGCCGGCCTTGCCCTCTATGGCTTGGCGCTGATCGGCGACGGCTTCCTGCTGAAGGCGAAGGCGGAGCTTTCCCAGGTTCTGCTGAAACGCGCCTTCGCCGCCGAATTGCGGGGCGAAGAAACAAAACCCTGGCCCTGGGCGGATTTCACCACGGAGGCCAAGGTACGCGCCCCGCGCCTCGGCAAGGAGGCGATCGTGCTCTCCGGCGCCTCCGGCGAAGCTCTCGCCTTCGGTCCGGCCTGGCTCGTCAACACGCCACAGCCCGGAGAGGAAGGCACCTCCGTGATTGCTGCCCATCGCGACACGCATTTCCGCTGGCTGCAATATATAAGGCCCGGCGATACGATTGAAGTCACGCGCCGCGACGGCAAACTGTTGACCTTCAAGGCCGGCGAGGGCCGCATCGCCCCGTGGGATGCAAGCGGCATCGATTCCACCTCCGATGGCCGCCGCCTGGTGCTGACCACCTGCTGGCCCTTCGACGCGACGGAACGCGGGCCGTTGCGCTACATCCTCGAGGCGGAATTGGTCGATGGCTAGAGCGCCGTGCGTCCTCTTGGACGCACAAAGGACGCTCTACCTCTTTTGAATCTGGACAACGGGATCAGTTCAACCGGTAAACACAAAGCCGTTATTGCAGGTCGAATGAGGGTTGAAGCCCTCCCCTGCCCGCTCCACGTTCAGCCTGAGAGACGACGGGGATGCACGATGAAGAGAATGTCCGCCTTCCATTTCGCCGCAGCGCTGGTTCTGTTCGGCACCGTGTCGGCGGATGCGGCCGACACCATCAACACGCAGGATCTCGCGGTCCGTGTAGACAAGCTCGCCGACGGCCTCCAACATCCCTGGGCGGTCGAGGTCATGCCCGACGGCGCCTATCTCGTCACCGAGCGGCCGGGCCGCATGCGCATCGTCCGCGACGGCAAGCTCTCCGACCCGATCGGCGGCGTGCCTAAGGTCAGCGCCCGTGGCCAGGGTGGCCTGATGGACGTGGCGCTCGCACCGGACTTTGCGACGAGCCGCAAGCTCTATTTCACCGCCGCCATCGCCAACAGCCGGGGCTCCGGCACCGAAGCCTTCAGCGCCACGCTTTCAAATGACGAAAAGACGCTTCACGCCGTGACGCCTGTTTTCACCATGCAGCGCTTCACGTCAGGCAATATCCAGTACGGCTCGCGCATCGCGATTGCCCGTGACGGTTCGCTGTTCATCAGCGTCGGCGACCGCGGCGACCGCGACCGCTCGCAAGATTGGCAGKACGATGCCGGCTCGATCATCCATATCAATGCCGACGGCAGCATCCCTGCCGACAATCCGTTCAAAGACGGCGGCAAGGCGCTGCCGGAAATCTGGTCGAAAGGCCACCGCAACCCGCAGGGCATCACCTTCGACGCCAAGGACGGCAAGCTCTATACCGTCGAGCACGGCGCGCGCGGCGGCGACGAGATCAACCAGCCCGAGGCCGGCAAGAATTATGGCTGGCCTATTATCACCTATGGCCGCGATTATTCGGGTGCCGAGATCGGCGAAGGCACGGCCAAGGAAGGGCTGGAACAGCCGCTGCACTATTGGGATCCTTCGATCGCACCCGGCGCGCTCGTCGTCTATCGCGGCGCCATGTTCCCGGAATGGGACGGCAATTTCATCGTCGCGGCGCTGAAGTTCCAACTGCTCTCGCGCATGCAGCGCGACGACGGCGGCGCCTTCGTCACCGAAGAACGTCTGTTCGAGGGCGAATACGGCCGCATCCGCGACGTCGTCGTCGCACCCGACGGCGCCCTGCTGATGGTGACGGACGAGGACAACGGCGCGCTGCTCAGGATCTCCAGAGCGCAGGCCCGCAACGGCTGAGACGTCACAACGCGCCGCGCAGTTCCTTGCGGATGACGAATTTCAACCCGGACCAGATTTCGTCGACGGCGCAGACCTTGATGTCGACGAGGCCCATCGGAAGCAGAACCTCCCGCAGCACGTCCTCGGTGATATCAGTCGGCACCCTCGAGCTCTTCTTAGGCCAGGAGATCCAGACCATGCCATTCGGCACCAGAACAGGCAGGAGCGCAGGCGCGGTCCGCTCTAGCACGGCCCGTTCGGTCGTAAAGAGATGCACATAGTCGAATACGCGTGCGGGCGTCTCCGGAAGCGCCCGAACGACCGAGGCAAAACCGT
This sequence comes from Rhizobium sp. P1_E1, assembly GCF_056406015.1. Classification (NCBI taxonomy): domain Bacteria; kingdom Pseudomonadati; phylum Pseudomonadota; class Alphaproteobacteria; order Hyphomicrobiales; family Rhizobiaceae; genus Rhizobium; species Rhizobium sp. P1_E1. The sequence continues at coordinate 35,275 of NZ_JBFUAY010000004.1, forward strand.
CGAAACCATTGATGTCGCCGATCGTTTCGGGAATGCCGAGAAGAGCGGCTGACTGCCCCTGTGCAAGGCCGAGTTTCCTGACGAGCGGCGTGCCGGAATAGCCTGCCGCCCTCGGCGCGGCCACGTCGCCGGCCGGCTTCCGTTCTTCGCCTCGCATGCCTTCACCTCCGTCAACCGGCACGAAGTCTTCACCCTTGCCGAAAGGAAACGCAACTGCTAACCGCTTGCGCACATCTCCCTTCCCCATCGAGGACGACATGACGCGCGTTCAGGCGAACCTCCTCCTATTGCTTGCAGCCGCCATCTGGGGCGGCGGCTTCGTCGCGCAGTCGACGGCGATGAAGGCGATCGGCCCTTTCTGGTTCATCGGCCTGCGTTTTGCCGTCGCCACGCTGGCCGTGCTGCCCTTCGTCCTTTTCGAAGCGCGCAAGGCAAAGGAGAAGACCAGCGCACGCCATGCGAAGCTCTATATCCTGATCGGCCTTGCCCTTTTCGGCGGCGCGGCCACGCAACAGGTCGGCCTGCAGACGACGACGGTGACGAATTCCAGCTTCATCACCGGCCTCTATGTGGTCTTCGTGCCGCTGATCGCCGTGTTCTTCCTGCGCCGTGCCCCGCATTGGGTCATCTGGCCGGGCGCGCTGATGGCGGTCACCGGCATCTATCTTCTGTCCGGCGGCCATCTCTCGGCACTGACCCCAGGTGATCTGCTGACCGTCGTCTGCGCCGTCTTCTGGGCGATCCAGATCACCCTTGCCGGCACGACCGTTTCGGAGACCGGAAGGCCGCTCGCGCTCTCCGCGGTGCAATTCGCCGTCACTGCAGTCTGTGGGCTGGCCGTTGCCGTAGCTGTCGAACCGGTCAGCCTTTCGGCGATCTGGGCCGCGGCGCCGGAGATCCTTTATGTCGGTATCTTCTCCTCGGGCGTCGCTTTCGTCCTGCAGGTGATCGGCCAGCGCTACACGACGCCCTCGCAGGCCGCGATCTTCCTTTCTTCCGAAGCACTCTTTGGCGCCTCACTCGCTGCCCTGCTGCTCGGCGAGACGATGCCGGTAACAGGCTATGCAGGTTGCGCGCTAATGTTTATCGCTATGCTTGTAGTCGAACTCGTGCCGGGACTGACCCGCCGGCGCTTGCCAGCCGCGTGAACACGCGTCCAAATATGGGTGAGTCACGCATCGGAAAAAAAATTCATTTGCCGCGAGAGACGCGTTCACGTTGCATTTTTGGGAAAATCTGCTCGGAACTTATATTGCAGACGATATAAAACGTTAATCATTCCCTATCAGCGAAGGAAATTTTGCGTTTTTTCGCAAATTGGATGTCGGCAGGGGTGTGCCCGGAGCGACACGTTAAAAAACTTTTGCTTGCCAAAATCCTTTAAACGCAGCACTCTCAGCGCGTTCGGGCATTTTGCGAGCATGGGAAGTCCTTAAGTATTTGCGCGCCGGGAACGCTAATATTCCGGTCAGCCGGTTCCGAAAATGGCGGGCGAAAGTCCTGCCTGGAACAGGCCGAGGTAGAGGGGACCTTTTTCTCACATTTCAAGAATTGCCTGCCAACACCTCCCCGCAAGGAGGCAATGCTATGATGCTGCCCGTGTGGATGGCGGGCAGAGAGAAAAGGACCTGAGGCATGGCAGAGACTGGCACTGTAAAATTCTTCAATACCGACAAAGGCTTCGGCTTCATCAAGCCGGACCGGGGCGGCGCCGATATCTTCGTTCACATTTCTGCCGTTCAGGCCTCCGGCCTGGCCGGTCTGACGGAAAACCAGAAGGTAAGCTTCGACACGGAGCCGGATCGCCGCGGCAAGGGCCCGAAAGCCGTCAATCTGCAGATTGCGGGCTGAACCCTTAACAAGGCTGGCGAGTTCGAGTTGAAGCCCGGCAGCAATGCCGGGTTTTGTCGTTCAGCCTTCGTTCAGCTACAAATCTGTACTTCTCTCATCATCGAGAAAGGGGCCGGCGTTCGGTTCCCGGGATTAGGATTTATGCTTATGAAAAGGCTCGCCAAGACCATTCTGCTGACGGCAACCGCTGCCGCACTCACGCTTTCCGCCATCGGTGAAGCGTCGGCCCGCGACCGCCACTGGCGCCACGGCAATCACGGCAACAACGATGCGTGGGTCGGCGGCGCCGTCGGCCTTGCCACCGGCCTGATCGTCGGTTCGGCCATCGCCAACGCCAATAACGGTCCGGTCTACGAAGAACGCCGCTACATCGACCCGGCCTACGAGCCGGATTATTACGAGCCCGCCCCGGTCTATCGCGCGCCCCGCCGCGTCTATGTCGATCAGCCGCAATATTACGCGCCGGTCCGCACGGCGGTGGAGCCCTGGTCGCCGCAATGGGAGCGTTACTGCTCTTACCGCTACCGCTCCTTCGATCCGCGCAGCGGCACCTATGTCGGCAATGACGGCCGCAGCCACTTCTGCACCGCCGGCTGAATCGTCGAATATCCCTGATGCAAAGCGCCGCTTTTTAGCGGCGCTTTTGTTTTGCCTGCGTCAGCCGGTCTTCTTTTCCCAGGGCATGGGCTCGGCCTCAGCATCAAAATCGGTCGAGACACTCACGGTGCGCCACATCCGATCGGCTTCGATACGCGCCGCATCCGCCTTTTCGACATTGCGTACCGCATCGCTGCCAAGCAGCAGCCGGAACGGCGGCTCGTCGAGACCGGCGATGTGGATGACGACTGCCGCCGCTCTGGCAGGATCGCCGGGCTGGCGACCATCGTACTCACGCTGGAAACGCACCGTAGCACCGACCGTCTCCGCATAGTCCTGCCGCCCTTCGGCAAGCACCGTCGAGGAGCCGGCGAAATCGGTCCTGAAGCCGCCGGGCTCGATCACCGTCACCCTGATGCCGAACGGCGCGACCTCTTTCGACAGCACCTCGGAAAAGCCCTCGACACCGAATTTCGCCGCCGAATAAGCGCCGCGCCCGGCGGGTCCGATCCGGCCGCCGACCGATGAGAACTGGATGATGTGCCCCGCCCCCTGCCCGCGCATCAGGGCGATGACAGCCTTGGTCATGATGATGGTGCCGAAGAGGTTGGTCTCGATCTGGGCGCGGAAATCGGCAAGACTGGTATCCTCGATCGAGCCGACATTGCCGTAGCCGGCATTGTTGACGAGCACGTCGATGCGCCCGAACCTCTTCACACCAGCCTCGACTGCTGCCGCTGCCGCCACCTCGTCGGTCACGTCAAGCGCCAGCGTCAGGACCTGATCGCCATACCGCTCGGAAAGATCGGCAAGCTGGCCGGGATCGCGCGCAGTTGCCACCAAATTGTCGCCGGAGGCCAAAACCGCCTCCGCCAGCGCCCGGCCAAGACCGCGCGAACTCCCTGTTATCAACCAGACTCTGAACATCGGAAACCTCCTGCTTTGGTTCCCGGCTCATGTATGGTCTATTGTATCCAATCGAAAGAAGGTACCCGGACGATCTATACACACCTTGAGGTAACTGACTTGACCAGTGACATCTTCGATTTCTGCAGCAGTATGACGGACGAACAGGATGGGCGGGCCCGTGAACTGATCGAGCGGGCGGCGGCGAAATGGCCGCTGCGCATCCTGCACGTACTCTCCGATGCCGGCGCACCCCTGCGCTTCTCACGCCTTATGGAGAGGGTCGAGGGCATCAGCCAGAAAGTGCTGACGCAGACGCTGCGCACCCTCGAAAGAGATGGCCTCATCATCCGCACGCTCTATCCCGAAGTGCCGCCGCGCGTCGAATATGAGTTGACGCCGCTCGGACGCGACCTCCTCATGCAAGTCGTCACGCTCTGGCGCTGGATCGTCGAACACCTGGATGATTTCGATGCGCGCAAAGCCGTAAAGCTGACGGCCGCCGGCGTCTAAAGCCCGTCGCAATCTTTCAGATTCGCTCCTTGCGCTTTATCTCTTTGTTTCTACGCATGTCGTTATCGCAAAACCGCTGCACATTTTTGCGCGAGATGCCTTCAAGCCGGAATGCGGATCGTTGCCCTCAGCCCACCGAGCGGACTGTCGGTGAGCGTGACGTTGCCGCCGTGGCTGCGGGCGATGTCGCGGGCGATCGCAAGGCCGAGGCCGGTGCCCGACGCATCCAGGTTGCGCGCCGTATCCAGCCGGAAGAATGGCTTGAACACGTCCTCGCGGTTCTTCTCAGGAATGCCCGGCCCATCATCGTCGAAGACGACGGTCAGCCATTTGGCGTTGTGCTTGGCTTCGATGTCGAGCCTATTGGCATAACGCCGAGCATTCGAGGCAAGGTTGGTGACGAGCCGCATGAAAGCGTTCGGCCTGACGGATATGTCGTCATCGCCTTCGATGGAATAGCTGAATTTTTTGCCGTGCAGGGCGAAATCGGATTCCAGCTTTGCGAAGATCTCACTGAGTTTCAGCTCGCCGACATCCTCTTCGACCTCGCCGCGTGCAAAGGCCATGTAGGCCTCCAGCATGGTCTGCATGTCGTTGACGTCATCGTTCAGCCCATGCAGGTCGGGATTGTCGCCAGCGAGCGCCAGTTGCAGCTTGAAGCGGGTGAGGATGGTGCGCAGGTCATGGCTGACGCCGGAGAGCATCGCGGTGCGCTGTTCGATCTGCCGTTCGATTCGCTCCCGCATCAGAATGAAGGCAAGACCGGCGCGCCTGACCTCGTCGGCGCCGCGCGGATAGAAATTATCGGGCTTCTGCCCCTTACCGAAGCTTTCGGCCGCGCGCGCCAAGGTCAGGATCGGCCGGATCTGCCCGCGCAGGAAGAGGATCGAGATGCCGATCAGCACCAGCGAGGTGCCGACCATCCAGACGATGAAGATATGGGTGTTCGACGCATAGGTCTGACTGCGTTTGGTCAGCACCCGCAGGATCTTGTTGTCGAGTTTGATGCGGATCTCGACGAGGTTCGAATTTCCGACTGTGTCGATCCAGAAAGGCCGGTGGATCTCGTCGGTGATCTCGTCGCTGAGGATGCCATCGAGAATCGAGAAGAAAGGCTTGACGCGCGGCGGCGGCAGATCGCCGTCCGGCTCGATCGAGATCTGCAGGCTGAGCTGGTCGCGGGCGATGCGGATGATCTCGCTATAGTCCGAGTTCTGCGGATAGGTCTCGATGATTTCGATGATGGCGGCGATGTCACGGGTGACGGCAAGCGACAGCCGCTCCGTCACCATTTGCCAGTGGCGCTCCATGAACACGGCGGCGACGACGGATTGCAAGAGCACCATCGGAATGATGATGATCAGCAGCGAGCGCGCGTAAAGTCCGGTCGGCAGCCGGCGGCGCAGCCACCGGACGATCCAGCGCCAGCCCGGCGCAGAAGTGCGGTCTTCCCGCCGCAAGCTGTCGATCGTCACCATCAGCGCCGGTCCCGAACCTTGAGTTTAGTCGATGCTCAGCCTGTATCCGATGCCGCGCACGGTCTGCAACCAGACGGGATTGGCGGGATCGTCCTCGATCTTACGCCGCAGCCGGTTGATCTGCACGTCGATCGTCCGCTCGCCGACTTCGGTATCGTTGCCGATCAGTTCATGGCGGGGGATCGTGTCGCCGGCGCGCCGTGCAAAGAGCAGCATGATCTCCTGCTCGCGGTCGGTGAGCCGGATCACCTCGCTGGCTTTCTTCAGCTCCTTGCGGGTCAGCGAGAAGGTGTAGGGGCCGAACATCACTTGTTCGATCTTCGGTCCCTCGCCGCCGGCGTTGCGGCGCAGGATGTTGTTGATGCGCAGCACCAGTTCGCGCGGGTCGAAGGGCTTGGAAAGATAGTCGTCGGCGCCCGCCTCCAGGCCTTCAATGCGGTTGCCCGATTCTGCCAGCGCCGTCAGCATGATGATCGGGACGTTCTTGATGGCGCGAAGCCCGCGGGTGACGTCGATGCCGGATTCGCCCGGCATCATCACATCCATGATGATCAGGTCGAAATCGAGACCCGCAAGCTTGCGCTGCGCCTCGGCGCCGTCGGCGGCGACAGTGACGCGGAAGCCGTTCTCGGCGAGATAACGATTGAGCAGCGCGCGGATACGGGAGTCGTCATCGACCACCAGCAAATGCGCCGCATCGTCGGAAATACCTGTCTTGACCGCCATTCAATCCGCCCTCTGTCTGTCCCGCATGCCGCTGAGGAAAGCTTTTACGCCCTCCCGCACCTCCGCAGAAGCCCCTTCGAATGCCCGCTCAATGCGGCGCGATTGCGGCTCGGCAAGGGCAAGCGCCAGCTCTCGTCCCGATTGCGTCGGATAAAGCTTGCGCTGCCGCCGGTCCTCGGGACCTGCCACCTGGCGAATATAGCCTGAATCGATCAGCTGTTTCAGCACCCTTGCGAGGCTCTGCTTGGTGATCTTCAAGGTATCGAGAAGATCAGCCACCGTCATGCCGGGATTGCGGTTGACGAAATGCACGACGCGATGGTGCGCCCGGCCGAAGCCGCTCTTTTCGAGGATGGCATCCGGATCGGAAACGAAGTCGCGATAGGCGAAGAAGAACAGCTCGATGATCTCGAAATCGATGATATCAGTATCTTCCATCGGCGTGCCCAGCGGCTCTGGCTTGCCTACTTTCGGGCCGGTCTGTCGTGACACTCGGCATTCCTTTCTCGTTCCGCGCGCTGCGGGAAACTTTCGCGAAGATATGTCAGCTTTATTGACATAAATTTGGCTGTTAGCTTCCGCGAACTCTGCGGGAGGCCCGCACGGTCTCCTCATTTCCCTGGCACTTCCTGGAAACTAAGGCCCGTCTGGCACTCCGACGCAACACGCGATTTCCCCTTGCGTCTGTGGATAAGACGTAATGGGGACAACAATCAACAGGCATGGCGCGTGAAGCGCCTGAGGAGTTAGGGATGCGCCGGTCGCTTCGGCGACCTGGCCGCGATAATCGAGCACCATAGCATCGGCGTAGCCCTAGGCTGCAAAACGCCGCAGCATCGAGGTGATCGAACGCGCGATCCTGCCGGAGGAACTCCCCGGCTTTAGCGAGTGCTTCTTCACCGGTTCGGCTGCGGAAGTGACCCCGGTTTCCGAAACCGGCCCGTACCGCTTCACGCCGTCGACGATCTCCGAAATGAACGACTACATGAAGGAAGTCTATCCGGCGGTGATCGCCGCCGAATAAGACCCTCAGGAAATCGGCCGGCTACTGCATAATTCCTTAAATCGGAATCGATTGAAGGGTAAAATTATGCAGCAATTTAAAGTGCTACAGCGTTCTTTGCGCGTCTCAAAAGCGCGCGGCGCTGTAGATAAACGCCTGCCGGGCCTTTTTACCTGTGCGCCCGTGCCATGACCAGTCCGGCAAGCGTCGAGAGAATGCCGCCGCCGATCAGGCCGCCGATGCCGTCGGCGATCAGGCCGGTCATAGCCGCTTCCCCACCGACCATGCTGAGCAGCATACCGCCGGCAACGCCGCCGATCGCGCCTGCGATCGTACGGGCGACGACGTTGATCGCCTGCTGCTTCAAAGCGGCGCTCGCGGCGTTGCCGCCGATTGCACCGGCAATCAATTGTGTGATGAGCGGAAGTAGGGCTTCCATGATTTCCTCCTCTGGCGATCTCCCCGATCGCCCGGCTACGCCGATCTTTGGCGTATTAGCATTTTATCATATTTCGGAGGAAAGCGTTAAGAAAAATCAACCGATGCGGGATTAAGGCAGGGAGAAGCGCCCCGAAACGAGGCGGTCCGACGTCCGCCTCGCCTCAGTTTCTGTCGATCACGTCATTGATAGACGTAGACGATCCGGCGCGTACCGGGATCGACCAGCACCGGCCGATCGTTGATCCTCGTATAGCGGTACTCGTAGTCGGGAATCGTCTGGAAGGTAACGTCTGCAGGCACTTCCGCGCCGACGACGACATCGCCGCCAAGCTGCACCGTCTCACCCGGGTTGGTGTCGATATAGGTGCGGACCGTCTCCGGCGGGGTGATAGTCTCGACCGACCCGACGGGGCCGAGCAACTCGTCGCCCGGCGCCGGCTGCGGCTCGGCCGGAACGACACTCGCGGTCGACTCGTAGGTCACGCTGGGAACGCCGATCTCGGAGCGGTGTTGCTCGACGATAACAGAGCTGCCGCCGTGATCGACCTGCAGATAATCGGCATAGACCCAGCCACGCATGCCGTTGACGTCGACACGGCACCAGCGGCTGCCTTCGATGCAGCCGTCGAGGACTGCGGTGGAGCCGCGGGTGGCAAGACCGACCGAGGGATATTGTGGGCCGGGGCCAGCACGGACGTTGAGATCATTGACCGTCGTCGCCATCATCTCCGCCTGCGCAAGACCGGCGCTAGCCATCAGCACCGCGCCTGCCAGCAGAATGTTTCTCTTTAAGGTCATATGAGCGTCTCCTTGGTTTCGATGGGCTGACAACGCACGGGGTTCCACGATGTTCCCCTGTGCTCCGCCGAGCGAAGCACTACTTGCGGGAGATTTCATGCAAATGTTTGGAAGAATTGAGAGAAAAACGATTTTATCACCCTGCGACGATGGCAAAGAGGGGCATAAATTCTTGTTGCGGTCCGTCTTTTTACCGTGAGGCACAGCGCCCATGGCACAAGATTCCGGCTGTCCTTGCCGCGGTTTCGGATTATACCCGAAGCAGCAGAGACACCAAGCGAGGCACTTATGGGCATGCTCCAGGCCGGCATCATTCCGGTGACACCCTTCCAGCAAAACTGCACGATCTTCTTCGATCCCGATACCAAGGAAGGCATCGTCGTCGATCCCGGCGGCGACGTGTCGCTCATCCTGCAGGCGATCGCCCAGAACGGCCTAACCATCAAGGAAATCTGGCTGACACACGGTCATCTCGACCATGCCGGCGGCGCCAGTGAACTGAAGGAAGCTCTCGGCATCGACGTGGTTGGCCCGCATCAGGACGACCTGCCACTGCTGCAGCGGATCGAGACCCAGGCCGCGAAATACGGCATATCAGGATTGCGTAACGTCGTGCCCGACCGCTGGCTGAAAGACGGCGACAAGATCTCTTTCGGCGCCCATGAATTCGAGGTCTATCACACGCCCGGCCATGCCCCCGGCCACGTCATCTATTTCAACCGTGCGCAGAATTTCGCCCATCTCGGCGATGTCCTCTTCAACGGTTCGATCGGCCGCACCGACCTGCCGGGCGGCGATCATCAGCAGCTTCTCGATTCCATCCGCGACAAGGTATTGCCGCTTGGCGACGACGTCGGCTTCATCTGCGGCCACGGCCCGGGCAGCCGCATCGGCGACGAGCGGCGCAGCAATCCATTTCTACGGGAGATCAGACCTCGTGGAGGATCCGATGCCGGCACATCAGGCGAAGCCTTGAACAACTAAAGCATGTCGCCCAAAAGTGCGCAGCGGTTTTGGGCGACATGCATAAAACAAGGACTTAAAGCGCGTCGCATGAATCCGCTTCGACGCGACGCGCTTTAAGTGTGAGCTTGCGCTCACATCATCTTTCGGCCGTTCGGGACCGGCTGTTCGACGGCAGCAAGCACGATCGCGCCGTTCTCGTCCTCGACTCCCAGCGTCAGCACTTCCGAGCGGAATGGCCCGATCTGGCGCGGCGGAAAGTTGACGACGCCGAGCACCTGCCGGCCCAGCAGGCTTTCCGGCGTATAATGCACAGTAATCTGCGCTGAGGATTTTTTGGTGCCGATATCAGGGCCGAAATCGATCACCAGCTTGATCGCCGGCTTGCGCGCTTCCGGAAAGGGACTGGCCTCGATGATCGTGCCGACGCGAATGTCGACACGCTCGAAATCGGCGTAGGTGATCTCTTCGGCCATATGGTCTCCGTCAGCCGGCCAGTTCCTCGGCCCGCTTGCGCGCCGCCGCGAGTGCTGCGTCGAACAAGGGCTGCATGCCGTCTTCGGCCATCAGTACGGCCAGCGCCGCCGCCGTCGTGCCACCGGGAGAGGTTACATTCTCCCGCAGCCGCGAAGCGTCGTCGGGGGACTGGTGCATGAGTTCACCAGCCCCCGCGACTGTTTCCCGCGCAAGACGCATGGCGAGGTCCGCCTGCAGACCGAGTTTACGGCCTGCCTCCGCCATACATTCGACGAGATAGAATACATAAGCCGGGCCGCTGCCCGAAAGCGCCGTCACGGCATCGATATCGGCTTCCGCGGGCACCCATTCGACTGGGCCCGAGACGCGCAGAAGGGAATGGACGCGTTCGCGCTGCCGATCGCTGACCCTTGAATTGGCAAAGGCGCCGGTGACGCCACGCCCGACCATGGCCGGCGTGTTCGGCATGGCCCGCACCATGGCGGCCTTGCCGAGATGTTTCTCGAGGAAACCGAGCGTCTTGCCGGCCGCGACCGAGACGACGACCGTGTCAGGCCCGACGGCGCTCTTCACCGCCGGCAGCACCGTCTCCATCACCTGCGGCTTGACCGCCAGGAACAGCACGCTTGCCTTCAAATCCGTGGGAAGCGCGGTCAGATGGGTGGCGCCAGCCTCGTTGATCGTCGCCAGCATCGCCGGCGACGGACCGGGATCGACGACAATGACGGCCGAGCCCGGAACGCCGCTCTTCAGCCAGCCGGAGAGCATCGCCCCACCCATATTTCCGGCGCCGATCAGTACGACGGGATGTGTCGAGGAGAAAGCCTTCGTCGGCATCTCAAGCCTCGCCGACCGTTTCAAACAGCACGGCTTCCATCGCCTTCGTCGCTTCCATGCCGGACCAGACGACGAACTGGAATGCCTGGAAATAGGCCTCGCAGGTATCAAGCGCACTGGAAAGCAGCACCTCAACCTGGCGATTGGTAGGCTCCGCACCGCCGGCAAGCAGCAGCGATTGGCGGAAAATGACGACATCTTCCTGGCGCCAGAGATCGAAATGACCCATCAGCACCTGCCCGTTGATCGCCGAGAGCAGCTTGACCACCTCGTTGACCCTGATGTCGGGAACTTTGATATCGAAGGCGCAGCCAAGATGCAGCGCCTCGAATTCCTCCATCCAGGAGAAGGAGACGTGGTAGTCCGTCCAGCGCCCCTCGACCGTCATCGCGATCTCGTCCTCGCCGGACCGTTCGAACGACCAGTCGTTGTTGGAGGCAACGTACTCGATCATGTCGACCGGGTTCGACTGACGCTCGACTTCCAATTCCATCAGGTTCATGCAGCACCTTCTTGACCGGAACGAATGCGACCTAACTTGGTGTACGAACACAAGAAAGACACACGCAAATACCGGAAACCACCACTCGGATGATCGTTGAACCGCTGCCAGACTTAACGCAGATAACCTGCCCGGAGCTTACCAAGTCGCTTCGAATCATCATTTAAAATCAGTGTATAGCGCCCCTTGCCCCCTGCCAGCCCCCCGAACGGAAAATAGGACCGGCCACTGTGGAAAGGCTCTTCGAAATTCAATTCAGAAGGGAGAATAAGCGACTCTGCGAATTGGCTTTTTTGGCAGTGTCCACAGGTGGAAAACTCACCTGGTTTTTTTACGGAAGATGCGGCGTGTGGCATGAAGGCAACGCCGCATCTGTGTCGTACTAGGATTTAAGCGCCCTCGCCGGCAAGCTTTGCCTCGAGTGCTGCGATGCGGGCGGCAAGCGCCTCATTCTCGTCGCGTGCCTTGATCGCCATCTCGCGCACAGCCTCGAACTCCTCGCGCTTGACGATGTCCATGCTGTTCAGCCAACGCTCGGCTTGGGCGTTGAAGGCGGTTTCGATCTCCTTGCGGACGCCCTGGGCGGCACCGGCCGCATCGGTCATCAGCTTGGCGAATTCGTCCATGATGCGGTTCGTTCCGGTCGTCATGGCGGTTTTCTCCCTTCGCATGAGGTGAATTCAGCCCTTCAGGGCTTCAAGAGTTGAGGTAGGGCTTCACCATCGACGATGCAAGCGCTTTGCACGGGATAAGCTTGCCGGAACCGGCCGGGAACGAGCCATCACGAACAATGGACTTGACCGTCCGGGATCGCAGCGGCATGTTCCGCGCAACTCAACAGGTGGAAAACCTTGCCGATAACAGCCGATCTCCTTGCCATCATGCCTTTCCCGGATATCGATCCGATCGCCTTTTCGATCGGTCCGCTGGCGATTCACTGGTACGGCCTCGCTTACGTCGCCGGCATCCTGCTCGGCTGGGCCTATGCGCGCCGCCTCGCCGCCAATGAAAGTCTCTGGCCCGGCAACGTCTCGCCGATATCAAGGACGCAGCTCGATGATTTCATCGTCTGGGCAGCGCTTGGCGTCGTCCTCGGCGGCCGTCTCGGCTATATTTTCTTCTATGATCTCCCTGCCGTCCTGCGCAGTCCCGTCCGTGCGCTCGAGATCTGGAACGGTGGCATGTCCTTCCATGGCGGCCTGACCGGCACGACGATCGCCATGATCCTCTTTGCCCGCCGCAACGCCATCCCGATCTGGAGCCTGTTCGACATCGTCGCCACCGTCGTTCCCTTCGGCCTGTTTTTCGGCCGCATCGCCAATTTCATCAATGGCGAGCTCTGGGGCCGGTTGACCGACGTGCCCTGGGCCGTGGTCTTCCCGACTGGCGGCCCGTTCGCCCGCCATCCGAGCCAGCTTTACGAAGCCGGCCTCGAAGGCATCGTTCTGCTCCTGGTGCTGGCCGCCTTGGTCTACGGCATGCGCGCGCTGAAAAGCCCCGGCTTCATTACAGGCGTCTTCGTTTGCGGTTATGCGCTGTCGCGCATCTTCGTCGAATTCTTCCGCGAGCCTGACGCCCAGCTCGGTTATCTCCTCGGCACGAACTGGCTGACCATGGGCATGGTGCTCTCCTCCCCGATGATCCTGCTCGGCCTCTGGGCGATGCTGCGGGCCCGCCGCCAGGCTGCGCTGCAGCTCTGAAAACGGCAGGACGCGCGACATGACCACCGCTCTAGGCGAAAAGATCAAGGCGATCATCCAGGCCAACGGCCCGATCAGCGTCACCGATTATTTCTCGCTCTGCCTCGCAGACCCCGAACACGGCTATTACCGCACCCGCGAGCCCTTCGGGCGTTCCGGTGATTTCGTCACCGCGCCCGAGGTCAGCCAGATCTTCGGCGAGATGATCGGCGTCTTCATCGTCCATGCATGGCAGCGCCACGGCACACCGACGGACGTCCGCCTCGTCGAGATCGGCCCCGGCCGCGGCACCATGATGGCCGACATGCTGCGCGTCATCTCCCGCATCGCTCCACCGCTTTTCGACGCCATGACCGTGCATCTCGTCGAAACCAGCGAGCGCCTGCGCGACGTCCAGAGCCAGACGCTCGAACACCACGGCGAGAAGATCACTTGGCACGATGGCTTCGATGAAGTACCGCCCGGCTTCACGCTGATTGCCGCCAACGAACTCTTCGATGCCATCCCCATCCGCCAGTTCGTTCGCATGCCGACGGGTTTCCGCGAGCGCATGGTCGGCATCGACGCCGATGGCGAGCTGACCTTTGCCGCCGGCGTCGCCGGCATCGACCCCACCTTGCTGCCCGAACCGGTGCAGGACGTGCCGGTCGGCACGCTCTTCGAGATCTCGCCTGCCCGCCAGGCGGTGATGATGGCGATCTGCGAGCGGCTGCGCGCCTTCGGCGGCACGGCGCTTACGATCGACTACGGCCATCTCGTCACCGGCTTCGGCGATACGCTGCAGGCCGTGCGCATGCATGAATTCGACCCGCCGCTCGCCCATCCAGGTGAAGCCGATCTGACGAGTCATGTCGACTTCCAGCAACTCGCCGAAACGGCGCTTGCGGCCGGCCTCCATCTGAACGGCGCCCTGCATCAGGGTGATTTTCTGACCGGTCTCGGCATCCTCGAGCGCGCAACCGCCCTCAGCCGCGATCGCGAGCTGCAAACCCAGCAGGTCATCCAGACGGCGGTCGAAAGGCTCGCCGGCGCCGGTGAAGGCCGGATGGGCGAACTCTTCAAGGTGATGGCGGTCTCCTACCCCGCCATCGATCTCATGCCCTTTCGTCCGGTGGATTGACAGGGCGCACGCGGCTGGTTCAACATCCGCCCGAAACAAGAACTTGAAGCGCGCCGCATATGCGATGCGCTTGGGATCATGACAAACCCCTCGAAAACCCCGGAATCACAGATGCAGGACGCGGCCTCTCCCGCACCGATCGAAAGCGCGCTGCTGAACCAGGCGGCGGGCAGCACGATCCGGCACGGTTATTTCACTCGGGCCGGCGGCGTTTCCGAAGGGCTTTATCGCGGCCTCAATGTCGGCCTCGGCTCCAGCGACGAACGCGACAAGGTCCTGGAAAATCGCCGTCGCGTCGCCGCCTGGTTCGGCTTGCCGGTCGAGCGGCTGGCAACCGTGCATCAGGTCCATTCCCCCGATGTCGTGACGATCGGCGCCGATTATGACGGCATCCGCCCCGACGCCGATGCGATGGTAACGGCAGCCCCTGGTATTGTGCTTGGCGTGCTTGCCGCCGATTGCGGACCGATCCTGTTTGCTGACCCGGACAATCGCGTCATCGGCGCCGCTCATGCCGGCTGGAAGGGCGCATTGACGGGCGTGCTCGAAAATACCGTCGCCGCCATGGAGGCGCTGGGTGCGGACCGCGGCAGCATCGTCGCCTGCCTCGGCCCCTCGATCAGCCAGGCAAGTTATGAGGTCGGTCCCGAATTCGTCGAGCGTTTCGTCGCCGAAAACCCGGACGACGAGCGCTTTTTCGTGCCTTCCGCAACGCCCGGCCACGCCATGTTCGACCTGCCGGCGCTGACCGTCGACCGGCTGGCGAAAGCCGGCGTGCGGGCCGAAAGCCTCGGCCTCTGCACTTATCCGGACAACGAGCGCTTCTTTTCCTACCGCAGGACGACACATCGCAAGGAGCCGGATTACGGCCGCCAGATTTCCGCGATATCAATCAGGGAGACTTGAGCAGAATGGCACTGCACTTCGAAAAGGCCGAATTCGCAAGCCGGCTTGCGCGCCTCACCGAGAAGATGAAGGAAGAAAAGCTCGACGCCTTGCTGCTCTTCGCCCAGGAAAGCATGTACTGGCTGACTGGCTACGACACCTTCGGCTACTGCTTCTTCCAGACGCTGGTCGTCAAGAGCGACGGCACCATGGCGCTGATCACCCGCTCGGCTGATCTTCGCCAGGCCAGGCATACCTCAATCCTCGAGGACATCCATATCTGGGTCGACCGGGTCAATGCCGACCCGACGCTCGACCTGAAGAACCTGCTGGTCGAGATGGATCTGCTCGGCGCCCGCATCGGCGTCGAATACGATACGCATGGCATGACCGGCCGCGTCGCCCGCCTGCTGGACGCGCAATTGACCACCTTCGGCCAGATCGTCGACGCCTCCTACCTCGTCAGCCGCCTGCGCCTGATCAAGAGCCCGACGGAGGTCGCCTATGTCGAGCGCGCCGCCGCTCTCGCCGACGATGCGCTCGATGCTGCGATCCGGCTGACAAAACCCGGCGCCGACGAGGCCGATATCCTCGCCGCCATGCAGGGCGCGATCTTTTCCGGCGGCGGCGACTATCCCGCCAACGAATTTATCATCGGCTCCGGCGCCGACGCGCTGCTTTGCCGCTACAAGGCCGGCCGCCGTAAGCTCGACGCCAGCGACCAGTTGACGCTCGAATGGGCCGGCGCCTATGCGCATTACCATGCCGCCATGATGCGGACGATCGTCATCGGCGAGCCGACGCATCGCCATCGCGAGCTTTACAACGCCTGCCGCGAAACCATCGAGGCGATCGAGACCGTGCTGAAGCCCGGCCAGACCTTCGGCGATGTCTTCGACATGCACGCCAGGATCATCGATGAGCGCGGCCTGGCCCGCCACCGGCTGAATGCCTGCGGTTATTCGCTCGGCGCCCGTTTCTCGCCCTCCTGGATGGAGCATCAGATGTTCCATGTCGGCAATCCGCAGCCGATCGAGCCGAACATGTCGCTCTTCGTGCACATGATCATCGCCGATTCCGATACGGGCACGGCGATGACGCTCGGCCAGACTTATCTGACGACACCGGATGCGCCGCGCGCCTTGTCGCGCCATCCGCTCGATTTCATCGGGCTTTGACCGGTGAGAATCCGGAATTGACAGACGACCGCCCCCACCCGCATAAATTCGGGTGGGGCTGATTGCGATTGTGGGAAGGACGGATCAAGGGATGACGCGAGCTGCGATTGTGCCCACGTTCCTGTTCGTCATGGCTCTGCTGACCGCCTGCAACACCACCGATGCGCTGACGCCGCAGGTCGATATCGGCGATTCCTCCGGCCGCCCGTCGTCGAGCCCGGTAACGCAGAGCGAAGCCGAGCGGTTGGCGGGCACCCGCCAGCCGAGTTTCTCGGCAAGCTCGCAGCAGGGCGGCTACCATCCAGCCTATGATCAGTCACAGCAGGCCTATCGGCCCGGCACCGGCGCGCCGCCGACGACGATGCAGGAGCAGGCAGACGCCCTGTCGAGGAGCAGCTCCTCGCCGGCCGCCTCCGCCCCGATCGACGGACAATCGCTGCCACCGCCGGTGGCCAGTGGTGGGCTTCCCGCACAGTCGGCTCAGCCGGCCGAGGCACAACAGCCGCAGCAGACCGCCGCCCTCCCCTCCAGTTCCTCCTCCGTTCGCGGCAGTACCGTGCGCTTCCTGCCGATCATCGGCGCGCCGGTGCAGGCCGTGACACCGCTCTCGCGCCAGCTCGGCACCGAGGCGCGCGCGCACGGCCTTTCCATCAAGAGCTCGAACGATGCGAGCAGCGATTACATCCTCAAAGGCTATCTCTCCGCCTTCAGCGACGACGGCAAGGTTACCGTCGTCTATGTCTGGGACGTTCTCGACAGCGGCGGCGGCCGCTTGCATCGCATCCAGGGACAGGAAAGCGTGCCGACGGCCGCGGCCGATCCCTGGGCGGGCGTTCCGGCCTCGGTGATGCAGCAAATCGGCTCAAAAACCATCGCGGAATTCTCCTCCTGGCGGCAGACTCAAGGCGGTTAGTCACAAACTTTTTGCAAATATGGAAGCCTGTGGCGCCTTTGCCCTTGCATTCACGGGGAAGCTGACTAAAAAGCGCGGCTATCAGCGCGTAACAGGCGGACCAAAATGAAGGTTTTCGCAGGCAATTCGAACCGGCAACTCGCCGAAGCGATCTGCAACTATCTCAATGTTCCCTTGGGGAAAGCCAGTGTTCGAAGGTTTGCCGATCAGGAAATCTTCGTGGAAATCCAGGAAAATGTGCGCGGTGAGGACGTTTTCCTCGTGCAGCCGACCGCCTTTCCCGCCAACGACCATCTGATGGAACTGCTGATCATGATCGACGCGATGCGTCGTTCGTCAGCCCGCCGCATCACCGCCGTCCTACCCTATTTCGGCTATGCCCGTCAGGATCGCCGGGCCTCCGGCCGCACGCCGATCTCCGCCAAGCTGGTCGCAAACCTCATTACCGAAGCCGGCGCCGACCGCGTCATGACGCTCGATCTCCATGCAGGGCAGATCCAGGGCTTCTTCGATATACCCACAGACAACCTCTTTGCCATGCCCGTGCTGACCCGCGACATCAAGAGCCACTATGACCTCAGCAACGTCGTGGTCGTCTCGCCCGACGTCGGCGGCGTGGTTCGCGCCCGCGCGCTCGCGAAGCGCCTGGACTGTCTTCTGGCCATCGTCGACAAGCGTCGCGATCGGCCGGGTGAATCCGAAGTCATGAACATCATCGGCGACATTGCCGGCAAGGACTGCCTGCTGATCGACGATATCGTCGATTCGGGCGGCACGCTCTGCAACGCGGCCGACGCGATGCTGGCCAAGGGCGCATCCAGCGTCACCGCCTATATCACCCACGGCGTTCTCTCCGGCGGCGCGGTCACCCGCGTCACCTCCTCGAAGCTGCGCGAACTCGTCATCACGGATTCCATCCAGCCGACCACGGCCGTCCTCTCGGCCCACAATATCCGCGTCGTAACGACGGCGCCGCTGATCGGCGAAGCCATCAGCCGCACGGCTCAGGAAGAGTCCGTCTCCAGCCTCTTCGATTAAAAGGAGCCGGCGTTCGACCGGCTCTTTCAATCTCTACTTCAGATGGACCAAGCTATTGCCGGGCATGCTCTCCGAGCCGCATGAATTGCTGGCCGTTGATTGTCGCGGAGCCGCGTCGCAAACCGCCGTCCCGATCGTTGGTCTCCGCAGGGCTTGTGACGCAAGACGCAAAAGGCCGGCACAAGGCCGGCCTCTTTCACTTCTGATGCCAATTGATAACGCTCAAGGTTGCTGCGGCGGCGCAGGTACCGCGTCCTGACCCTGATCCGGTTCCTGCTGGTCTGGCTCCAGCTCCTGATCTTGATCCTGATCAGGACCATCCGGACCCTTGATCTGCTGGCCATTGATCGCCACGGAACCATCGCGACTGATGCTGATGTCCCAGCGCGAGCGGCCATCTGCATCGGTCTTGGCAAAGCCCTTCACCATCATGATGCCGAAGGAGACCTGGTTGAGGTCGGGATCTGTCTTGGCAAGCTCCTGAACCGCGGCGATCGTCTTGTCGAGATCGCGGGCAAGGATGGTCGCCTCCATCGAATAGTCTTTCTGAGTATCGACGCGTCCCTCGATCTTGCCCGTCATGTCGACGTCGTAGACATCGGACTTGGCGCTGACCTTCGGAAACTCGACGGTGAGCCGGCCATCGCGGAAGAGCTTTTTCGCCATCTCGTCGCCGCTTTGCTCCGGCGGCTTGGCGTTGAAATCCATCGCCATGAGCGCGTCGCCGAAGGTTGCGAAATCCAGATTCGGAATGGCGAGTTGCAGATCGAAATTGGTCGGCACGAAGGGCGAATAACTTGCCGGCATCGCCGGGCTGTCGAGGCTGATGTCCTGAGCGTCGATACCGAAGCCGAAACGCATGGCATCGCTCGGCCCATCGATGGCCAGGTTGTAACCGAACGCCTTGACGCCGCCATTGCCTACCTGGCTGCTGATGGTCAGGTTATTGACCCCGA
The DNA here is from genome assembly GCF_056406015.1 of Rhizobium sp. P1_E1. Classification (NCBI taxonomy): domain Bacteria; kingdom Pseudomonadati; phylum Pseudomonadota; class Alphaproteobacteria; order Hyphomicrobiales; family Rhizobiaceae; genus Rhizobium; species Rhizobium sp. P1_E1. Next base: position 54,157 of record NZ_JBFUAY010000004.1, read on the forward strand.
TTGTCTCGCTGAACGAGGCAAGAATCGGAAAGGCTTGCTTGAGCATTCCCTTTATCTTGTCGCTGTTCTCCGGGCTTAGTTCCTTCTCCTCGAGATGGTCGAGAATGAAAAGGACGATCTCGCGGATTTGCTTGGCCGGCAGGCCGTTCACCTTGGCATCGAAATCAATGGAGTCGGCACGGATTTCAACAGGCGGCATTTGCAGGCCGGAAACCTGCTCGACGAAAGTCGACATCGAGCCGCTACCGGCAAAATCGATACGCCCATTGCCGCCTGCGCTGTCCGTTGAAGTCAGCTTTTGGTCCATCCCGGCAAAGCTGGCATGGACTTCCTCGGTGTCGGATTTGCTGGCGACCTTGATGTCCTTGGCGGTGAAAGTGCCGGAGCGCAGATAGCTGATCGCCGGATCGAAGACGCCGGTGTAGACAAGCGAAGCGATGGAGTAGGAGAAATCCGTTGGCTTCTGGTCGGGGCCTTTGAAATGGCCGGAGACGTTGAGCTTGTTGTCACCCTCAATGTTCCAGAGCCCGCTGTCGAGCGGCGTAGCGAACATCGAGAACGGCGTCAGCCCGTTGATCGCGAATGTCGCCGGATCGGCCTTGGCAAGCAGCTTCGCCAGATCGTAAATGATCTCGTAGCGAGTGCCTGCCGGATTGACGGTAAGCAGGCCGCTCTTCGCAAGATCCTCGGGAAGCAGCTTCGTCAGATTGCCCTTGACCGCATTGGCGCCATCCTGATTGATCTCGACACCCTGAGCCGTGGTGACAAGGCAAAGTGCCAGCAAGCTCGTTGCCGTGACAAGTTTGAGACGCATAGTCCGATTTCTCCTCAGCCCCTTTTTTGAATGCGGCCATCCAAAGATGCGAAGCGCGCCGATGTCAACCTCAGCTGTGGCAGAGAATGGCAATTTCGCCGTTCATACGGCCGCGTATTTCGGACGGGCGAGGATATCGCCTCCTCGTATGCGCCATTCGGCTCGCCGTTGACGATCGACGCAATGCTCGAATGCGGTTTCGGCTTGTCGAAGCGTGTATATCACCGGAAAACAGCCCGAATCCGCAACTTGCGTTTCCGATCGACTTATAATATAGGCCACCGGTCCGTGTAGACACCCTTGGAGGCAACGCGGATGAGGTCGGGTCATACCGCCTCCGGTTCGTCGGAACAAGGCTTTTGCCCGCCGCCGAACTCTCCATATAACCTCGAAAGGAATAGCCATGAGCCAGGAAACTTACGAGCTCAAGGCCGAGGCGCGCGAACGGGTTGGTAAGGGGTCCGCCCGTGAACTTCGCCGCAACGGTTTGATTCCCGCTGTCATCTATGGTGACAAGCAGGCCCCCATTGCCATCGCTCTCAACACCAATGAGGTGACGAAGCGCATTCACGCCGGTGGTTTCATGACCACCGTGGCGACGATCGAAATCGACGGCAAGAAGCACAAGGTTCTGCCGAAGGACTACCAGCTCGATCCGGTCCGTGACTTCACGTTGCATGTCGATTTCCTGCGCGTCTCCGGCAACACCCAGGTGACCGTCGAAATCCCCGTTCACTTCATCAACGAAGAGAAGTCCCCGGGCCTCAAGGTCGGCGGCGTTCTGAACATCGTTCGCCATGAAGTCGAAGTTCATTGCCCGGCCGATGCGATCCCTGAGTTCTTCAACATTGACCTCAGCGGCAAGAAGATCGGCGACAGCATCCATATCTCGGAAGTCACCCTGCCGAAGGGCGTGACCCCGGTCATCGACCGCGACTTCACGATCGCGACGATTATCGCTCCGGCTGCCGGCATCGACGAGAGCGCCGCGGAAGGCGAAGCCGAAGCCTGATCGCTTCGACCAATTTATAAAGCATATGGCCCGCTTTCCCCTGGAAGGCGGGCTTTTCATTGCCCGGAAATGCCCCGTTTCAGCAACATTTAACAAATTCGTGAAAGCATGATCCGTCAGCTGCGAAGAAGCCCGCCTCAACGCGCGACAGCAAATATGGTCGGCCTGGGGAGTAGACGGAACCATGAACAATTCCGTTGAGAACAGATTTTTTGCGATAGTTTGCGGAGCGCTGCTCGTTTTTGTCGCTCCCCTCTTTGTTCTCTTCCTTTTTCTTTCCTCGGAACGGGCCGACAAGGAAATACGTGACCATATCTCCGTTCTTCTTGTCGCCAATGCCCAGGCGCTGGCCAAACCCCTGTGGGACCTCGATGAAGACAGCGTTACCCAGATCAGCGCGACGGTCGTTTCCCAAGGCGCCATCGTCAAGGTCGAAGTGCGTGACCAGTCAGGCCAGCTCGACGTCAGCCAGTCCACCATTCCGCGCTCATTCGACGGCAAGCTGGTGCAGGTGTCGCGCGCCATCATCTACAACACCGTCGACGGTCCGAGGAACCTCGGCAGCATCAGCGTCTATTATCCCGCGCTCGGCCTGTTTTCCGGCCTGAAGCAGGAAGAGGTCGTCTTCATCTCGATCTTCATCTTTGCGGTATTGACCGTTTTCGGCACGGCACTGATCGGCAACCGCTTCTTCGTCATCCAGCCGCTGATGCGGCTGACGGCAGCGATCGAAGCCACCCGCCAATTGGGCTCCCGCCATCATGTCGACTGGCAGTCGAACGACGAGATGGGGCGACTTGCCCATAGCTTCAACGAGATGCAGACCAAGCTCGAAAGCGAGGAAAAGGAGCTGAAGTTCGCTCACCGCCGCGCCACCGACATCTACAATCTGACTCCCGCCATGCTCTTCTCGCTCGACGAGGAGGATCGCATCACCGCCGTCAGCGATTATTGGCTGCTTGCCACAGGTTACAACCGCGCTGCCGTCATCGGCCGCAACTTCGCCGATCTCGTCACCCCCACCACCCGCGACAAATTCGTTAAGCGCCGCCGGGCCGAAAGCGGCTTGACCGTCACCGTCAAGTTTGTCTGCCTGGACGGCCGCACGATGGACGTCCTCATCATGGAATCGGAGGCGGGAGCCGGCGCTCACGACCGCCTCTCGCTATCGGTCATGACCGATGTCACCGAACTCAAGGCCTCCGAAGACCGCAACCACCGCCAGGCAATCACCGATCACTTGACTGGGCTTCTTAATCGCCAGGGCTTCGAAGCCGTCCTCGACAACAAGATCGCCGCCGCCGACGCCGCCGGCCAGGAACTCGCCTGTCTCTTCGTCGATCTCGACCGCTTCAAGTGGATCAACGACAATATGGGCCATGCCGCCGGCGACATGGCGCTGGTCGAGCTCGTCGAGCGCCTGAAGGCCCATCTTGCCCCTTCCGACGAGGCAGCCCGTCTCGGCGGCGACGAATTTGCCATCCTGTTGCCGGCGAAGGATGCAGAAAAACGCGCCAGGGTGATGTGCGAGCAGATTGCCTCGATCTTCGAAACGCCATTCGCCCCCGACATGCATCTGAGCGCTTCCGTCGGCATCGCCATCTATCCGCATCATGCTGCAACCGCGGCCGAACTGCTGCAGAAATCCGACATGGCGATGTATGCAAAGAAACGCGACGGCAAGAACGGCGCGCAGCTCTTCGACAATGCCATGCTCGACCGTGCCCGCAGCCGCGCCGAAATCGAAGCCAACATCGAAGCCGGCCTCGTCGACGACTGGTTCGAGGCCTTCCTGCAGCCGATCGTCAACCTGAACGGCCGCGGGATTGCCGGTTTCGAGGCGCTGATGCGCCTCAACCATCCGCAGAAGGGCTTGATGCCGCCGGCCGAGATCATCAGCGTCGCCGAGGAGACGGCAAAGATCGTCCGGGTGGGCAACGTCATCATGGAAAAGGCGATCGCCAACCTCGCAAAAATTTCCCGCATATCAGGCATGCAGGATACCTATCTCGCCATCAACTTCTCGCCACTGCAGTTCGAGCCGGCGCTGCCGGCCCGTCTTGCCGCCTTCGTCGGTCGCCACGGCATCCGCCCCGAGCGCATCGTCGTCGAGATCACCGAAGCCGTGCTGATGCACGACAATCCTGAGATTCGCATGATCGTCACGGAGCTTCGTCGCTTTGGCTGCCGTATCGCGCTCGACGATTTCGGCACCGGCTATTCGTCGCTGAGCTACCTCAACCGCTTCCCCGTCGACATCATCAAGATCGACCAGTCCTTCACCCGCGCCATCAACGACGGCGACGACGACGTGCGCCAGAAAAGCCGTATGTTAATCGAAGGCATCACCACGCTCTCCCACAAGATGAATTGCACCGTCATTGCCGAGGGTATCGAGACCGAAGAGGAATGCCGCACGCTCCACCAGATGGGGCTTGACTATGGTCAGGGCTACCTCTTCCACCGTCCGCAGCATGCAGCCTCACTGATCGAGAACCTGATGGCCTCGCAATCGGCCGTCGCACGCGCCTCGTAAACGAAGAACGAAGGAGATGATGCCGATGAAAAAGYTCCTGCTTCTCGCATGCCTGGCGCTGCCCTGCACCGCCCATGCGCAAAGTGTGACCTTCACGACCGAGGATTATGCCCCCTTCAACTACCGCGAAGGCAAGGAGATCAAGGGCGCGACCGTCGAGCAGGTCGAAAAGGTAATGGCCGCAATCGGCGTCGACTACACGATCGAGATCATGCCCTGGGCGCGCGCTTTTAGCCTTGCCCGCACGGCGCCGATGACCTGTGTCTTCGCGACCGCCCACAACGGCGCGCGCGACCCGTTGTTCAAATGGGTCGAGCCGCTGCTCATCGACCGCAACATCCTGATCACTCGCAAGGGTTCGGGCGTCACCGCCGGCAATCTGGACGAGGCAAAGAAATATACGGTTGGTACTCAGCGCGAGGATTACACCGAGACGATCCTGAAGGAGAAGGGCTTCACCAAGCTCGATGTCGCCAGCGACTTCAACGCGACGCTGCGCAAACTGCTTGGCGGGCGCATCGACATGATGCCGATCTCCGAACTCTATTTCGAAAAGCTGAAGGTCGACCAGCCGGTGGAAATGGTGACCGTGCTCTCCGCCCAGCCGATGGGCATCGCCTGCGAGAAGAACTTTCCGGACGATCTGCTCACCAGGATGCAGGCTGCCCTCGACAAGCTGATCGCCGATGGCGACCAGAAGCAGATCTTCCTGAAATACGGTATGAACCTCTCGGAATGACCCTGCTCGGCGGGCTGCTGCCCTTTCCGCTTGACTTTGCTTTCGTTTCGCGGTGGTGAACGGCGGGAAGTTTTAGCGAGGGAAGACAGGCCATGCTGATCATCGCGGGTCTCGGCAATCCCGGCGGCAAATACGCCGGCAACCGCCACAATGTCGGTTTCATGGCCGTCGACGCCATCCATCGGCGCCACAGCTTCTCGCCCTGGTCGAAGAAGTTCAGGGCCGAGATCGCCGAGGGCGAGATCGCCGGCGAAAAGGTGCTGCTGATCAAGCCGCAGACCTTCATGAACCTCTCCGGTGAGTCCGTCGGTGAGGCGATGCGCTTTTACAAGCTCCAGCCCGCCGACCTTGTCGCGATCTACGACGAACTCGACCTCCCCCCGGGCAAGGCGCGGCTCAAGACCGGCGGCGGCCATGGCGGCCACAACGGCATCAAGTCGCTGGACGCCCATTGCGGCAGGGAGTACCGGCGGCTACGCCTCGGTATCGGCCATCCCGGCGTCAAGGAAATGGTGCAGAACCATGTGCTCAGCGATTTCGCCAAAGCCGACAAGGCCTGGCTGGAACCGCTTCTCGACACGCTCGCCGACAATGCCGACATGCTGGTACGAAACGAGGATTCGCAGCTGATGAACAAGATCGCGCTGGCGCTCGGCGACAAGGCCGAGGAGGAGAAACCGCGAAAGGAAAACAAGAGTACCGAAAAGAAGCCGGCCGGCCAGTCGCATATCCATCAGGCCCGCAACCACAATCAGCCGAAGCTGCTGACATCAGGGCCGATGGCCGACATGTTGAAGAAGATGTTCGGCAACAAGGGCGACTGAAGCCATGACGGACCGGGACTTCGTCATCCGCCCTGCTGCCCGCAGCGATCTCCCCAGTCTCATGACGCTTTACCGTCACCTGAACCCGACCGATCCGGTTCTCGACGAGGCACTTGCCGAGGAACGCTTCTCCGCCATCCTCTTGCAGCCGGGCATGACCGTGTTCATCGGCTATGCCGGTGATGTCGCCGCCGCAACCGTCACAACCGTCGTCGTGCCGAACCTGACGCGGAGCGGCGCTCCTTATGGGCTCATCGAAAACGTCGTTACCCACGCCGATCATCGCAAGCGCGGTTACGCCGGCGCCGTTATCCGCCACGCGATCGCAGACGCCTGGAACGCAGGCTGCTACAAGGTGATGCTGCTCACAGGCTCCAAGAATCCGGCCACGCTGCGCTTCTACGAGAATTGTGGCTTCGCTCAGGACAAGACCGGCTACCAGATCCGCCGACGCTGAGCCCCTCTCGGGACTGCCCCCGGCAAAGCGCCTATTCTTCCGGCTCTGTGGTGAACATCAGCGGAAAGCCCATGCCCTTGGCGAGGTCGATGCCTTCCTTGGCCTTGGTCTCGGCGATGTCCCTTACGCAGACCACGACCACACAGGAACCGAGCTTGTGCGCCGTCATCATCACCCGGTAGCCGGTCTCCTCGCTCATGCGGAAGACGGACTTCAGGATCATGATCACCAGTTCGCGCGGCGTATAATCGTCATTGACCAGAATGACCTTGTAGAGCTTCGGCTTATCCAGCTTCGGCTTCACCTTGGTCTTCGGTTTCAGGGCAACGTCATTGTCACTCATCGGAAAAATCCACCCGTTGATGACATGGAAAAGGCGGAGAAAACGTCCGCCGACAATATATTGCACCGTAAGCACGGCAGTTCAATGACGTAAATATCACTCAGCGGAAAGCGGAGGCAATCCCGGCCACGTTTTTCGAGAATCGCCGCAGCCTTCCTGTCATCCGGAGAGCCGTTGAACTTCAATTCCTGTTGCGAACCCTTGACCCAGGGCGGCCATTCCCGCATAGGCAGGGCAAAGTTGCAAACAGATATGGATCAAGCCATGGGCTTCAAATGCGGTATCGTCGGGCTGCCGAATGTCGGCAAATCGACCCTCTTCAACGCGCTCACCAAGACGGCCGCCGCACAGGCGGCGAACTATCCCTTCTGCACCATCGAGCCGAACACCGGTGAAGTCGCCGTTCCCGATCCGCGCATGCGCAAGCTTGCCGACATCGCCAAGTCCAAGGAACTGATCCCGACCCGCATCTCCTTCGTCGATATCGCCGGCCTCGTGCGCGGCGCCTCGAAGGGTGAAGGCCTCGGCAACCAGTTCCTCGCCAATATCCGCGAGGTCGATGCCATCGTCCATGTGCTGCGCTGCTTCGAAGACAGCGACATCACTCATGTCGAGGGCCGCATCAATCCTGTCGCCGACGCCGAGACGATCGAGACCGAGCTGATGCTCGCCGACCTCGAAAGCCTGGAGCGCCGCACCGAGCAGACGCGCAAGCGTGCCACCGGCAAGGACAAGGATTCGGTGGCGATGCTGCCAATCATGGAAGCCTCGCTGAAGCTGCTCAACGAAGGCAAGCCGGTGCGCACGCTGCTCTCGACGCTCGATGCGGAAGAGATCGTCATCCTCAAGAGCCTCAATCTTTTGACCTCGCATCCGGTGCTCTACGTCTGCAACGTCGCCGAAGGCGATGCCTCGACCGGCAATGAGTTCACCGAAGCCGTCGCCGTGATGGCTAGGGAACAGGGTGCCGAAACCGTCGTCATCTCGGCGGCGATCGAAGCGGAAGTTGCCCAGCTTCCTGAAGAGGAAGCCAAGGAATTCCTCTCCGCCCTCGACCTTGACGAGGCAGGTCTCGACCGGCTGATCCGCGCCGGCTACAAGCTGCTCCACCTCATCACCTATTTCACTGTCGGCCCTAAGGAAACGCGCGCCTGGACGATCGAGCGCGGCACCAAGGCGCCGCAGGCCGCCGGCGTCATCCATTCGGATTTTGAGCGCGGCTTCATCCGCGCCAACACCATCGCCTATGACGACTACATCAAATACAACGGCGAAGTCGGCGCCAAGGATGCTGGCAAGGCGCGCGACGAAGGCAAGGAATACGTCGTCCAGGACGGCGACGTCATCCATTTCCGCTTCAACACCTAAAGCAATTCCAGGAAAAGTGCGAAGTGATTTTCCCAGGCAAAGCGCAAAGCGATTTTGCCGGAATTGCGTGAAAACAAAAGGTTAGAACGGTTCTGTGCTTCCATGAAAAGCTGAACCGCTCTAACCGGAAATCGCTGCTATCTCGACCAATGCTTGTCGCCCAACTGCTGAGCAGATTGGGCGACATTTGTTTTACGACGTCGCCGCTAAGACAGCAGGCGGCAGTTTTTGCGAAATAGCGGCTGGCAGCGCCCGCAGCACGATGCGGCGCAGCGGCATCCAGCCTGTTCCGATGATGAGTACGATCGCTCCGACGACAATTAGCGTCGTGTAGATATAGGTGTCAACAGTCGCACTCCCCTGCCGGAAAATGCCATAGATCGCAAAACCGAGCGACAGCAGGCCTGACGTGACGAAGGCACGGCGGTCGATGACAAGGCCGATCAGCATCAACACCGCCACGCTGATAACAACGACGGGCGTCTTGATCGACACCGACTGGGCAACATCCAGCCAACTGCCGTCGAACGAAATCAGCAGCCTTACGCTGAAGAGCAGCGCCGGCGCAGCACCCAGATGAAGCCAGAAGGCGATATCGGAGCGTGTCGTCCGGCGCAGCCGATCGCCAAGGTCGAAATAGAGCGCCGTCGCGAACAAGCCCAGCGCGCAAGCGAGGAAGGCCACCGCCAGCACCATGGGATGGTTGCCGAAAAACGCAGGATCCCCGCTCGCCCATTGCACGAGCCGCAAAAGCAGGGCGAGGACGAGGGCAAGGGCCGACATGATGCAGAGCGCCAGCGACAGCGGCACGCGATAACGGGCATAATAGAGGCCGAGTATGATCGGGAAGCCGGCGACGAACTGCGTCATGTCCGCCCCGATGTCGTTAAAGAAGGCTGTTCCCGGCTTGAAGAAGAAGGACATCAGCAGGACTGTCCAACAGAACAGCGCGATTGTCAGGCTGACGGCCGGCAGCGCAAGCCGCTGGCGGCGTACCAGGATTTCCGAGAGCACGATGATTGCAGGCAGCACGGCATAGAGCGCGGCAAGCCCCCAGAGACCGCCGAGCGCCACGGCGACGCCGATGGTGATCAGCACATCGTGGAAGCCGCGCACGAAGCGCGGCGTCTCGGTATCCGACCAGACCTGTCCCTCCGCCGCCATTGCCGGCTGCGCCTCAGCGACGCCGACACCGCGCTCCGTCAGGAACGGCAAAAGCCGCCCGCCGGCCTCCGGCGAGATCAGCTCTTGGCGCACGGCCTCATCGAGTATCGACCTTAGTTCAGTCATGCCGGTTTATCTCCCCGGAATCATTGAGCCCGCGCGGATGCTATTGTAAGCATTGTGCGCTGCATATGGCGGGAGGAGCGAATGTCGGCAGAAAAGCTTTCCTTCGAGGATTTCCAGCCCGGCCGCCGCTTCACGCTCGGCCCGAAGCTGGTGACCACCGAGGAGATCATTGAGTTCGCAAGCGAATTCGACCCGCAGCCGATGCATCTCGATGAGGCTGCCGGTCGCGCCAGCATTCTCGGCGGGCTTGCCGCTTCCGGCTGGCATACCTCTTCGATGTTCATGCGAATGATGGCCGAGAGCTATGTGCTGCATTCGCTCTGCGAGGGTGCGCCGGGCGTCGATCTGATGGAATGGCGAAAGCCGGTGCTTGCCGGCGACACGCTGTCGGGCCGCTCGACCGTGCTCGAAGCCCGGCCGATGCGCTCGCGCCCCGGCATGGGCATCGTCAAGTTTCGCCACGAGGTGGAAAACCAGCGCGGCGAACTCGTCTGCGTCTCCGAGAACTCGGTCATGTTCGGCATGCGCGTCCGGCCCGCAGATATCGGCATAAGCCCGGAGACATCCGCATGAGGATGTCCGAGCTTTACACCGTCGGCGAAAAGGCCGAGATCGGCAGCTACACCTTTACCGAGGAAAACATCATCCGCTTCGCGACGCGCTACGATCCGCAGCGTTTTCACGTCGACAAAGAAGCCGCCAAAGACACCCTCTTCGGTGGCCTCTGCGCCTCGGGCTGGCACACCACCGCCGCCTGGATGCGGACCTTCCTCGCCTTTTGGGAAAGGCAGAGCGCCGCCCTCGCGCAAAAGGGTCTGACATCGCCGAACCTCGGCCCTTCACCCGGCTTCCAGAAACTGCAATGGCTGCGGCCGGTTTTCGTCGGCGACGTCGTCACCTATTCCGTCGCCTTCCTCTCCAGCCGGCCGCTCGCATCGCGACCAGGCTGGCACCTCAACACCATCCTCTGCGAGGGTGTCAATCAAAACAGCGATCCCGTTATCCGCTTCGAAAGCGGCGTGCTCGAATTCGACTGACACTGCAGGCGGTCGGACGAGGGTTCAGTGCCCGGAGAATTCGACCAGAGTGTGCACGACAACGCCGAGCTCTTCCAGTTTCTTGCGGCCGCCAAGGTCCGGCAGATCGATAACAAAGCAGGCGCCGACCACTTCAGCGCCGATCTGGCGCAACAGTTTCGTGGCACCCACAGCCGTACCGCCGGTGGCGATCAGGTCGTCGACCAGGATCACCTTCTCTCCAGGCTGCACCGCATCGCGATGCATCTCCATTTCGTCAACGCCATATTCCAGGCTGTAGGCGATACGCACGGTCTCGTGAGGCAGCTTGCCCTTCTTGCGGATCGGCACGAAGCCGGAAGAAAGCTGATGCGCCACCGCGCCCCCAAGGATGAAGCCCCGCGCCTCCATGCCGGCGATCTTGTCGATCTTCATGCCCGCATAGGGCTGCACGAGTTCGTCGACCGCCCGGCGGAACGCACGGGGGTTGCCGAGCAGCGTGGTGATGTCACGGAAAATGATGCCGGGCTTGGGATAGTCGGGAATGGAGCGGATGCTGGCTGCGAGCTCCGAAGTCGTATTGTCCATGGAAAGTCCATATTCTGCGAGGGCATGAAACTGGCCGCACCCTATCAATTGCCAGGGGTGGAACCAACAAAAAAGGCGGCCCGAGGCCGCCTTTTGAATGTCGATCGGAAACCGCTCAGTGTTCCTTGTTGGCGTAGATCGAGCGCTTCGTCAGGTAGATCAGCACCGTGAAGATCGCCAGGAAGATCATGACCATGAAGCCGGTGCGCTTGCGCTCCTCGAGATGCGGCTCTGCGGCCCACATCAGGAAGGCGGAGACGTCTCTCGAATACTGGTCGACCGTCGCCGGCGCGCCATCGTCATAGGTCACCTGCCCGTCGGAGAGCGGCTTCGGCATGGCAAGGACGGCTGCAGCGTGGAAATATGGATTGTAATGTGAGCCCTGCGCCACCTGAAAGCCGGCTGGCGGCTCTTCATAGCCGGTCAGCAGCGCGTGGATGTAATCCGGGCCACCCTCCTGATACTGCGTGAAGATGTCGAAGACGAATTGCGGGAAGCCGCGTTCGACCTCGCGGGCCTTGGCGATCAGTGAAAAGTCGGGCGGAGCCGCACCGTTGTTGGAAGCAGCAGCGGCCTCTGCATTGGGGAAAGGCGCCGGGAAGTGATCGGAAGGGACGGCCTTGCGGCTAAACATCTCGCCGGCCGCGTTCGGGCCGTCCTGAACCTCGTAGTTCGCAGCGAAAGCCTTTACCTGCGCCTCGGAATAACCGAGCTCATCGAGCATGCGGAAGGGCACGAGGTTCATCGAGTGGCAGGCGGAACAGACTTCGGTGTAGACCTTGAGGCCACGCTRAAGCTGACCCTTATCGTAATGACCGAACGGACCGGCGAAAGTCCATTCCTCCTCCTTCGGCTCCTTCAGCGGATAGTGCGGCGTCTCACTTTCCGCGTGATGGGCAGGAGCCGCGCCGTTGGCGGGCGTCGCCTCCTGGGCCAGCACGGCACTGCCAAGACTGGCAGCGAATGCGAACGAGAGAATGCTTGTAACAAGCGTTTTCATATTTCTATTCCCTTCCGTCGCTCGCTTATGCCTTGACCGCTAGGGTCTTGTTGCGCTTTTCGAGCACCGCTTCGGTGATCGAGTTCGGGATGCGGCGCGGTGTTTCCACCAAGCCGAGAACCGGCATCGCGACCAGGAAGAAAGCGAAGTAGAGGAGCGTGCAGATCTGCGAGATCGTGGTGAACAAGCCTTCCGCCGGCTGCGAGCCGAGCCAGCCGAGGATGATCGCGTTGATCACGAACAGCCAGTAGAACAGCTTGTACCAGGGGCGGTAGACGGCGGAACGGACCTTTGAGGTATCGAGCCACGGCAGGAAGAACAGCACGATGATCGCGCCGAACATCACGAGCACGCCGCCGAGCTTGGAGTCGATCGGGCCGACGTTGAAGGTGATCGAACGCAGCATCGCGTAGAACGGCAGGAAGTACCATTCCGGAACGATATGGGCCGGCGTCTTCAACGGGTCGGCCGGGATGTAGTTGTCGGCATGGCCAAGGAAGTTCGGCAGGTAGAAGACGAAATAGGCATAGACCAGCAGGAAGATCGAGACGCCGAGAGCATCCTTCATCGTCGCATAAGGCGTGAAGCGCACCGTGTCCGTCTTCGTCTTGACCTCGACGCCCGTCGGGTTCGTCTGGCCGACGACGTGCAGCGCCCAGATGTGCAGGATGACGACGCCGGCGATCATGAAGGGCAGCAGGTAGTGCAGCGAGAAGAAGCGGTTCAGCGTCGGGTTTTCAACCGCGAAGCCGCCGAGCAGGAACTGCTGCACCCATTCGCCAACCAGCGGAAAGGCAGAGAAGAAGCCGGTGATGACGGTGGCGCCCCAGAAGGACATCTGGCCCCAGGGCAGAACGTAGCCCATGAAGCCGGTCGCCATCATCAGGAGGTAGATGACCACGCCGAGTATCCAGAGGATCTCGCGCGGCGCCTTGTAGGAGCCGTAATAGAGGCCGCGGGCGATGTGCAGGTACACCGCGACGAAGAAGAAGGATGCGCCGTTGGCATGCATATAGCGCAGCAGCCAGCCGTGGTTGACGTCGCGCATGATCTTTTCGACGGAGTTGAAGGCGACCGACGATTCGGCGGCGTAATGCATGGCGAGCGTGACGCCCGTCAGGATCTGCACCACCAGCATGACGGCGAGCATGGCGCCGAACGTATAGGCATAGTTCAGGTTACGCGGAACCGGATAGGCGATGAAGCTGTCATAGACCATGCGCGGCAGCGGAAGGCGCGCATCGACCCATTTCTCGAGGCCGGTTGATGGCTCGTAGCTGGAATGGCCACTCATTAATCAGTCTCCCCTCAACCGATCTTGATCTTGGTATCGGACAAAAATGAAAAGGTCGGAATCGCCAGGTTCTGCGGCGCCGGGCCTTTGCGGATGCGGCCGGCCGTGTCGTAGACCGAGCCATGGCAGGGACAGAACCAACCATTGTATTCGCCGGCCTGGCCGAGCGGCACGCAGCCGAGATGCGTGCAGGTGCCGATCATGACGATCCAGTTTTCCTTGCCCTTGCCGCCCGAACGGTCAACAGCCGTTGCCTGAGCGTCGACAGGAAGGTTTGCATTGCGCGCGATCGGGTCCTTTAGATCAGCAAGCTGGACGGCGTTTGCCGCTTCCACTTCCTCAGGCGTGCGATTGCGGATGAAGATCGGCTTGCCGCGCCATTTGACCGTCAGCGACATGCCGGGCTCAAGGCTGGCAACGTCGACTTCGATGGAGGCGAGAGCGAGCGTCGAAGCATCAGGACGCATCTGATCGATGAACGGCCAAGCGACCGCAACGGCGCCGACGGCGCCTGCCATACCAGTGGTGAGATAAAGGAAATCACGGCGAGTGGGTTCGCCCATGCCCTCGCTTGTCGTTTCGTGTTCGCTCACGGCTAACATCCTCTGCGCAATTTTCGCGGAATTCCGCCCTGCCCCCTCTACCGGCGAATCTCTCTGGACACAATTCGGCCATAGATTCCCCGGCAATCCGGCGCGTTCTATGCTTGATCGCAAATTATGTCCAGCCTTGGCAAGGGGATGAGGGCACAATGTCGCGGGAAATTTCGGATGAATTTTTTAAGGCAAACACGCGCTTGCCATTATGTTGCATTGCAACAAAAATGCCCCCGTGATAGGCGCAGTCGCAGCCATGCCAGCGAGCCGGACCGGAGCGGATGAGAGACACGATTTTTTGCGTATTCAGCGTTCTCACGACGCTCGTTCTCGCCATTGTCTCCCTCCGATACTTCACCGATTTCTATCTGCTGTCCTTCTTTTACAGCTTCCAGGTCCATCTGGCGGTGGCCGGCGCCGTGGCCTCGGTCGCTGCCCTTCTCGTCAAGCGGCACTGGTATGCGCTGCTGACCCTCGCGGTATCGGTGGTCCTTGCCGTCCATGGTGTCGTGATGATGCGCGAATTCGTCGAGCCGGCTGTCGAGGAGAGCCGCCCCGCCCTCTTCAGGCTGATGTCCTTCAATATCGAGAATGATAATTTCGCAAACGGCCCTGACATCGCCGATATGGTCATTGCCTCAGGCGCCGACGTCGTCAGCATCCTGGAGGCCGAACCGCTGCTGTCGGAACTGCCGCGGTTGTTGAAGATCTATCCCTATTACATCGGCTGCGGTGTCGGCATGGAGCAATGCGATACGCTGGTGCTGTCGAAGCGTCCGTTAATCGAACCCCGTATCCGCAATCTCGGCCTGCTCTGGCGCAACCGGCTGACGATCTCGACGATCGATTTCGATGGCCAGAAGATCAATTTCCTCGCCGCGCATCTGACCAAACCTTATTACGACGAATTCCACGGCCTGGAAATCGAGGATCTTGCGGAGATCATTCCCTCCCTTTCGGGACCGCTCGTTCTTGCCGGCGATTTCAATACGTCGATTCTGGCGCCCGACGTGCAGTATCTCATGCGTAGCCAGGGCTTGGGCACGGTATCGCTGGAGCCCGCGACATGGCCGATCCGCGCCGGTGCTTTCGGCATTCCGATCGATCATATCTTTACCCGCGCGCCCCTGCGGCTGAAATCGGTTCGCCGCATCGAGAACGGCTTCGGATCAAATCATTTTGGCCTGATGGCGGAATTCGTCGTCAACCCCTAGGCCCGCATCCTCATCCATAGCGAGGAAGCCGCCAGACTGGCGCGCCCAAAGTTCCGCATAGAGTCCACCGCGGCGAAGCAGTTCGTCATGGCTGCCCTCCTCGATGATCCGGCCGAGATCGACGACGATCAGCCGGTCGAGCGCTGCGATCGTCGACAGCCGATGGGCGATCGCAAGCACCGTCTTGCCTTCCATGATCCGATGGAGATTGGACTGGATTGCTTCTTCTACTTCCGAATCGAGCGCCGACGTCGCTTCGTCGAGAACGAGGATCGGCGCGTCCTTCAGCATGACGCGGGCAATCGCGATGCGCTGCCGCTGCCCGCCTGACAGTTTGACGCCGCGTTCGCCGACATGCGCATCGAAACCTCTGCGGCCCTGCTGATCTTGCAGGCGTTCGATGAACTCGATGGCTTCGGCGCGCCCGGCCGCCTCGACCAGCCCCTCCTCGCCGGCATCGGGCCGTCCGAATAGGATATTGTCGCGCACTGAACGATGCAGCAACGAGGTATCCTGGCTGACGACGCCGATCTGCATCCTGAGAGATTCCTGCGTCACGGCTGCAATATCTTGGCCGTCGATTAGAATGCGCCCGTCCTGAATATCGTAGAGGCGCAGCAGCAGGTTCATCAGCGTCGATTTCCCCGCGCCCGAACGGCCGACGATCCCGACTTTTTCGCCCGGCCGAATGGTCAGGGAGAAATTCTCGACGACCGGCTGATGACCCTTGCCGTAGCGGAAGGAAACATTGTCGAAGCGGATGCCGGGCTGCCGGATCACCAGGCCTCTGGCATCCGACCGATCGACGAGCCCCAGAGGCTGGGAGATCAGCTCGGCGGCGTTCTGGATGGTGCCGAGATTGCGCATGATGCCGTTGAACTGCGTCATCAGCCGTCCGAGCAGGAAATTCAACCTGAGCACCAGTGCCAACGAGAATGCCACGGCACCGGAGCTGACCAGGCCGCGCAACCAGAGATCGACGCTCAACCCCGCCATCGTCACGATCATCAGGCCGGAGAGCAGCGCCATCGAGGCCCTGACGCCCGTGATGAACCGCGTGAAGCGCAGCACCGTATCCTGATAGATATCGAAACCCTGCCGCATATAGCGGTCGCTCTCCTCGTCGCGGGCAAACAGCTTCAGCGTCTGCATGTTGCTGTAGGAGTCGACCATCCGGCCATTCAGCATCGATCCGGCCTCCGCCGTTTCGCGAGAATGATGACGAATCCGCGGAACGAAGTGGCGGGCAAGCAGGCTGAAGGCGCAAAGCCAGAACAGCACGACGGCAGCCAGGGAAAAGTCCAGCCGGGCAACGAGCACAAGCGTCGTTGCGGCATAGATGCCGACGAACCAGACGCTTTCCATCAGCGAGGTGACAAGATCGCCGGTTGCCTGCCCGGCCGACCAGACTTTGGTGACGATGCGCCCGGAGAAATCACTCTGGAAGAACGACAACGACTGCCTGGAGACGTGGAGATAAGATTGCCAGCGTGCGAGATTATAGAAGCCCGGCGTGATCACCTGCTGGTCGACGAGGGCAATCAGGAAGGCGACGACGAAACGCACGAGCCCGATGAGGGCGAGCATGCCGAACAATTCGCCGCCATGGGCGGCGAGAAGACCGTTCCAGCCGGCCCCAGGCGTGATGCTGCCGAGGATATCGACCAGGCGTCCGACGAACCAGAACAGTGCGGCCTCGATCGCCGCCGACGTGCCGCCCAGAACGAGCATGGCGACGAACGGCATCCTCGCCTGGCCGATATAGAACCAGATGAATCCGAGCGTCGAGCGCGGCGGCTGGAGATTGGCGCGTGGGCGGAACGGATCGATCCAGGTTTCGAACCGGCGGAGGATGGGGTTCAGCAACATAGAAGCGATATAGGCGGATTAGCCGAGCCGGCAAAGGGAATGAAAAGCGGACAGAATGTTATATTTTGGTAATTATCGGTAACATCGGCGGCATACCCATTGAATGCCCCCGAACTGGTCACAATCTCACGTTACGATCGCGGTTTACCGGAGACCACTTCCATGGAAACGAAAATGCTCGATGTGCATGTTCCGCTTCCGCTTGCAGAAAGGCTGGATGCCCTGGCATTCGCCCTGGGGTTGCCGCGCGACGAGATCATCGCCGAGGCCATCACCACCTGGATCGATCAGGAGGAGCACCGCCGCCTTGTCGCCCTGCGCACGATCGCGGCTGTCAACACCATGGTCGTCGTCGAGCATCACCGCGTGATCGATTGGGCCGACAGCCTTTGAACGGATAAGAGGCAAACGGAGTCAGTTCTTCAGCAACCGTCCGGCAAGCTTATAGCCATCCTAAGAATTCAAGAGGCCCTCCCCGCTTTCGCAGGGAGGGCCCCATTGCATCTTATTGCGCCGCCACCTCCGCTTCCTCGGCGTGATCGGAGAGGAAGCCGCCGGACTGGCGGTTCCAGAGGTCGGCATATATGCCGCCTCCTTCGACCAGCTCGATATGCGAGCCGGCCTCGATGATCCGGCCTTTGTCGAGCACGATCAGCCGGTCCATCTCCGTCAGCGTCGAAAGCCGGTGGGCGATCGCGATCACCGTCTTGCCCTCCATCAGGGCGAAGAGGTTTTCCTGGATCGCCGCCTCGACTTCCGAATCGAGCGCCGAGGTCGCCTCGTCGAGTACCAGGACCGGCGCGTCCTTCAGGAAGACGCGGGCGATCGCGACACGCTGCCGCTGGCCGCCGGACAACTTGACGCCGCGTTCGCCGACCTGTGCGTCGAGCCCCGCGCGGCCCTGCATGTCGACGAGGCCTTCAATGAACTCCCAGGCATTGGCGCGTTTGGCGGCCTCGATCACCTCGTCGTCCGTTGCTTCGGGACGACCATAGGCGATGTTGTCGCGGATCGAGCGATGCAGCAGCGAGGTGTCCTGCGTCACCACGCCGATCAGCGAGCGCAGGCTTTCCTGCGAGACGCCGGCGATGTCCTGCCCGTCGATGGTGATGCGACCGGCCTCCAGATCGTAGAAGCGCAGCAGCAGGTTCATCAGCGTCGTCTTGCCGGCGCCGGAACGGCCGACCAGGCCGACCTTCTCCCCCGCCTTGATGTCGAGCGACAGGTTGTCGATGACGCCCTTGCTCTTGCCGTAGTGGAAGCGGATGCGGTCGTAATGGATCGCGCCCTTCTTCGCCGTCAAGGTGGGTGCACCCGGCTTGTCGACGATATCGTGCTGTTTGCTCATCATCTCCATGCCGTCATAGACCGTGCCGATATTCTCGAACAGCGCCGAGACTTCCCACATGATCCATTGCGACATGCCGTTGACGCGCATGGCAAGACCGATGGCGATGGCGATAGCGCCAACCGAGATCGCGCCGTTCAGCCAGAACCAGATCGACAGGCCCGAGATGACGAAGAGCGCAACACAGTTGTTCACGTAGACGCAAATATGGAAGAGCGTCACCTTGCGCATCTGCTTGTGCACAGTCTGCAGGAACTCGTCCATGCCCTCCTTGGCATAGACCTCCTCGCGGCCCGCATGCGAAAACAGCTTGACGGTCGCGATATTCGTATAGCTGTCGACCACGCGCCCCGTCATCATCGAGCGCGCATCCGCCTGCGCCGCCGCGATCTTGCGAAGCCGCGGCACGAAATAGGCGACGATGCTGATATAGACCGCGAGCCAGACGAGGATCGGGATCATCAACCGCCAGTCGGCCGCTGCGATAACTATGATCATCGTCAGGAAGTAGGTGACGACATAGACGAAGACGTCGAGGATCTTCATTACCGTCTCGCGCACGGCAAGCGACGTCTGCATCACTTTGGTCGCGACACGCCCGGCAAACTCATTGGCGAAGAACGACATGCTGTGGCGCAGCAGGAAGCGGTGCATCTGCCAGCGTGCGATCATCGGATAATTGCCGAGCATCATCTGATGCATGATGAGCGAATCGAGCCCGGCCGTCAGCGGCAGGCCGACCAGCACCAGCGCCGCCATCCAGAAAAGCTTGTGGCCTTCTCTCTCCAGGAATGTGGCGCGGTCGGCATTGGTCAGCCAGTCGACGATGTCGCCGAGGAACTGGAAGAGCGCCACTTCGCCGATCGCGATCAGCGCGGTCAGCACGGCCATCAGGCCGAGCCAGGGCGCAGCCGGTTTGCTGTAGTGCCAGCAAAAGGCAAAAAGACCTTTCGGCGGGGCGACAGGGTCCTCGCTTGGAAAGGGATTGAGTCGCTGCTCGAACCAGCCAAACATGAAATTGCTCCGAAACGTCACCGTTCCGGCTCCCGGCTTCGCGCCATCCCAGCGCACTGCAAGCACATATGGGAACCGAACGTTCAAGGGGCGAGGCTGAGACAGCCGCACAATGGATCAAAAAAGGAAATTCAGGGAAGAAACCCGCACTATCGGCGGAAAATCGCACCGCTTGGCATCACGGCCGGGAGGCGCACATACAGCAAAATATTCATTCTGGCGCTCCTTGCTGGCGATTAAAGATATGCACCGATAACGCGAAAACGAGGAATTTTCCAGCCCTGTTCTGCCGAAAAATTCATCTTTTCGGGTCCAAACGCGCCCTGTTGCGTCGAAATCACAGTTGCATTAGGCCTTTTGTGGTGAAAGCGGGAAGACGGCGCATCATGACTTCACTCAGACTGGCACTCTATCAGCCCGATATTCCCGGCAATACCGGCACGATCCTGCGTCTTGCCGCCTGCCTTGGTTTCGCGGTCGATCTGATCGAGCCCGCCGGCTTCGACATCTCCGACCGCAACCTGAAACGGGCGGGTATGGATTATATTGCCGCCGCCGCCCTCACCCGCCATGTCAGCTGGGACCGCTTCGAGGCATGGCGTCTGACCACCGGCCGCCGCCTGATCCTCGCCTCGACCAAGGCTGCAGAGCGCTACACCGATCTTGCCTTTCGCCCGGACGATATCCTGCTCTTCGGTCGCGAAAGCGCCGGCGTGCCGGATCAGGTGCATGAGAGGGCCGACGCCCGAATTCTGATCCCGATGCTCGAAGGCCAGCGCTCGATCAACGTCGCCGTCTCGGCCGCCATGATCGTCGGCGAGGCAATGCGCCAAACCGTTTGGTCTTGACGGACGCCGGCGCTGACGGAGCAAAGCCCGCGGAATTGCCGATCCGCTCCAGAATATGTCGCAAAATAGCGTTGTCTATCTGTCAAACCGGCGTATATTTATTAGCCGGGCAATCAAAAATTCAGTATTGGCCTCCATGATTCCAACACGTTGGAATGACCATGTGAGGAAAACCGCATTTCTCCAGATCTGTGAAAGAAGAATAAAAACAACAAAATGGACTCTACAATCATCATGATCAACCTGTTCGGCGCCGTGGCTCTGTTGCTGTTCGGCCTCGCGCAGGTGAAGGATGGCGTATCGAGAGCCTTCGGCGCCCGCTTGAGAACGGGGCTGGCGACCGGCACGCGCGGCAGTCTTCGTTCCTTCCTGTCAGGCCTCGTTGCAACCGTCGCTCTGCAGAGCTCGACGGCAACGGCGCTGATGACTGCCTCCTTCGTCGAGCGTGACCTGATCAAGCCGCGCATGGCGCAGATTGTTCTGCTCGGCGCCAATGTCGGCACCGCGATCACCGCCTGGATCGTGGCAACGGGCATAGAATGGCTCTCTCCTCTTCTCATTCTTGTTGGCATTGTGCTTTACCGCGGTCGTTCAAGCACCAGCCAGGGCGGCGGCACAGCGCTGATCGGTATCGGGCTGATGCTGCTGTCGCTGCACCTCCTCGGTCTTGCGACGGAGCCGATGCGCGCCTCCCCTGCTCTCGCCGCCTTCATCGGCCTGCTGGATGGCGCCCTGCCCGTGGCAATGATCGTCTCGGCAGCACTTGCCTTCGCATCCTCGTCGAGCCTTGCGGTGGTGGTGCTCATCCTGTCGCTCGCCTCGGCCGGCGTCGTCTCCGCCGAACTCGTCATCGTGCTCGTGCTCGGCGCCAATCTCGGCGGCGCAATACCGCCTGTCGTCGCGACATTGTCCGGTCCGGTTTCGGCGCGGCGCGTCACCCTCGGCAATCTCGCCGTCCGCACGCTCGGCTGCCTTATTGCCTTGCCGCTGGCGGGTTATGGGGCGGAACTCATTCAGATGCTGCCCTTCGGTCCTGCCAAGCTGCCGGTCGATGCGCATCTTGCCTTCAACCTTCTGCTGGCGGCGCTGGCCTGGCCATTCTCCCGGCCGCTCGCCACCTTGATGGCCCGGCTGGTGCCGGATCAGGCCGAGCCTGACAGCGCCCCGAAATATCTGGATGCGCAGGAACTTTCGACGCCGGTCGTGGCCCTGGCCAGCGCTACCCGCGAAGTACTCGGCGTCGGCGACTTGATCGAGCGCATGCTGATCCGGGTCTCCGAAGCCTTCGAGCGTAACGACGCATCGAAGCTTGCCGAGATATCCGCCCTCGAAGAGCGCGTCGACCGACTGCAGCAGGCGGTGAAGGTCTATCTCTCGAAGCTCGGTCGCGAGGGTCTCAGCGACGAGAACGCACGCCGCTCGATCGTCGTCATCGATTATGCGATCAACCTCGAACATATGGGCGACATCATCGAGAAGGGCTTGCTGGAGCAGGTGGCGAAGAAGATCTCCCTCGGCCTGAAATTTTCCGAGGACGGTCATCAGGAACTGCGGAAGCTGTTCGATCTGACGATCGACAATCTGCGCGTCGCTCAGACGATCTTCGTCACCCGTGACTTCAATCTCGCGCGCCAGATGATGGAGGTAAAGGTCGAGGTGCGCCGGATGGAAAAACAGTCTGCCGAGCGCCACCTTGAACGTCTGCGTGACGGCCGCGCCGACAGCCTGCAGACGAGTTCTCTGCATCTCGACATGCTGCGCGACCTGAAGCGCCTCAACGCCCACATTGTCTCGGTGGCGCATCCGATCATGGACGAAAACGGCCTGCTGATCGAAAGCCGTGTGCGGGCGACTACGAAGTGACCGTCAGTCGGCCGAAGGCAGGCGGCGCATGGTGAATTCGATCTGGTCGCCGTCGAGCTGACGCCAGCTCTCCACCTCGGTCCAGTAGGCGGCTTTCGGATATTCGTCGAACCATTCGCGCGCCTTGGCGCGTGCGTCCATGAGGCCGAGGCAATATGTCTCACGCACGAAATGGTCTTTCCTGCTCGGGGGATTTTCCGCCCGATGTCTCGCTATCCTGCGCTTCAGGCCGTCGAAGGACGGAGGCCCTGGAACTTTTTTCATCAAACCTACCTCCTCGGAAAAGGTAGTATCGAAATTCTTGATTTGCGAGTCGAATCTTGGAAGCGCTCGGCGGTGCTTGGCCACGCTTGGCGAGATGCAGCACCAACTGCTAGTCATGGCGCGCAATCAAGAATGAGCGAGTCGCCTCCGAAGGAGATGTCGACCGTCGGAGGCGTAAATGGAAAGACCGGAACTGCCGATCGGCTTGCCTGACGATATCGAAGAGAAGAAGGCTGCCGCCCGCAGTTGGTTCGAGGGATTGCGCGATACGATCTGCGCCTCCTTCGAGGCCCTCGAGGATGAGTTGGAAGGGCCACTCTCCGACCAGGAGCCTGGCCGCTTCGTCGCCAAGGACTGGTCACGCGAAAACGGCGCCGGCGGCGGTGGCCGGATGTCGATGATGGAAGGCCGCGTCTTCGAAAAGGTCGGCGTCCATACCTCCACCGTCTACGGCGAATTTGCCCCGGATTTCCGCGCCCAGATACCCGGCGCCAAGGACGATCCGCGTTTCTGGGCCTCGGGCATCTCGCTGATCGCCCATCCAGTGAACCCAAACGTTCCGGCCGTGCACATGAACACACGCATGGTCGTCACCACCAGCCGCTGGTTCGGTGGCGGGGCCGACCTGACGCCGGTGCTGTCGCGCCGCCGCACGCAGGAGGACGAAGACAGCCAGCTCTTCCACAAGGCCATGGAGATCGCCTGCCGCAATCATGCAGTCGCCGATTACGATGCGTACAAAGCCTGGTGCGACGAATATTTCTTCCTGAAACACCGCAACGAGGCCCGCGGCATCGGCGGCATCTTCTACGACTGGCTGCATTCAAGCGAGGAAGCCGGCGGCTGGGACGCCGATTTCGCCTTCACGCGTGATGTCGGCCGGGCCTTCGCCATGGTCTATCCAAAAATCGTCCGCTCCAACTTCAATAAATTGTGGACAGAGGCCGATCGCGACGAACAATTGATCCGCAGGGGCCGCTACGTCGAATTCAATCTGCTGTATGATCGCGGCACGATCTTCGGCCTGAAGACCGGCGGCAACGTTGAATCCATTCTCTCTTCGTTGCCCCCCGTCGTCCGCTGGCCATGAAACTGTGATATCTCGTCGATAAATTCGAGGTGATAGACCTTCACGAAAATTCAGTGCGTCCTAACTTTATATGTATGTGCGTAACAATCGGAGGAGGATTGTCATGACGATACAAAGTGGCTCGCCAGCGTCTACGGATGTCCAGGAAACATCCCGCACGATCGACACATCCGAGTTTCTGACGCGCATCGCCGAGAAACTGCGGACCAAGAGCGGCTCGGATCTGCCGCTGTCCTGCTTCATCGAGCAGGTCAAGCTGCAACTGGCCGGCGGGAAGTCGCCGGAACAGCTGCAGAACGAAGCAGCGGCCGCCAACAGCAACATACCCGGTCAGCTTTCGGATACCTACAAAGCCTGGGCGATGCCCGACTGATACGGCCTTTACTGGCCGGCATGTCGATGCCGGCCGGAACCTTCCCTCCCCCCGCACATTCATAAATCGCGTAAGATCGCGCTCGTCGTTGTGTTTTGAACAGAGGAGAAGACCATGCGACTTTTCGAATGCGGCACTCTCGTTCCGGGCTGCGCCTGGCATACACGGGCGGATAGCGACGCCGAGGTGGTTCGCCGTGCCGTCGAGCACCTGAAAGATGCTCACGGCGAAACCACGATCCGCGAGAACATGGTGGATAATATCAAGGCTCGCATCCGTGACGAAGCGACCGCCGCCTGATTATTGCACGCGTTCCTGCAGCCGGGCGAGCAGCGCCGCCCGGTCGGAAACGAAGTTTTCCTCCACCCACTGGTTTTCCAGGCCGGCAAGCAGCTCGCCGACGCGCGGACCGGACGCGATTCCTGCCGAAATCACGTCGCCGCCGTTCAGCGGAAACTGCGGTTTCTTCCAGTGCATTGCCTTGTCCAGCAACTTGATAAGCCGCGCCGACCGCGCCATTTCGTCGAAATCGCTTTCAGCCTTGCCGCGCGCAACCGCAAGCGCCAGCTTCAGCCGTGTCGTGATGCCATCGGCACCGTTGCGGTAAAGCAGCCGTTCAAAGGCCGCCGACGACATGTCGTCATTAACAGGCGCTGCCATTGCCCAGGCCTTGAGATAGGCCGCTTCCGCATTCGAGAGCTTGAGCCGGGCTGCGAGCGCCTCCATGCGCGCCGCATCGGGCGGCACGATCGCCGCAAGGCGCAGCAACGGATCGGGCGTCCAGCCGAGCGCCTTTTCGGTGGTGATCAGCGAAGGGATCGCATCGATCCCCCATCGTTCCGATTCCGGGAGGATTTCCGTCAGCACCGCCACCTGCCGCATCCAGAGCAGCGCCCGGCCGGGATCGCCGGCGCCAAGCAGCTTTCGCAGTTCCGACCAGACGCGTTCTGCTGAAAGCGTCGTCAGTTTCGAACGCGCCGCGGAACACGCCTTCAGCCCCTCGGCATCCGGCCGTCCGGAACCGTAATAGGCAAAGAAGCGGAAGAAGCGCAGGATGCGCAAATGATCCTCGGCAATACGCCTTGCGGCATCGCCGATGAAGCGGATGTTGCGCGTCTCGATGTCGGCAAGTCCGCCAACGAGATCCACCACCTCGCCCTCGGCATCGGCATAAAGCGCGTTGATCGTCAGATCCCGCCGTTCGGCATCCGCCCTCCAGTCTGTGCTGAAGGCAACCTTGGCGTGGCGTCCGTCGGTCTCGACGTCGGTGCGAAGGGTCGTCACCTCGAAGGGCTTGCCGTCGATCACGAGCGTCACCGTGCCGTGCTCCAGGCCGGTTGGGACTGCCTTGATGCCGGCGCCCGCCGCCCGCTCCATCACCGCCTCCGGTCTGAGTGTCGTGGCTATGTCGACATCATTGACCGGCAGGCCCATCAGGCTGTTGCGCACCGCCCCGCCAACCACACGCCCTTCCCCGCCATCGGCGCTGAGAAGTGCTAAGATCCGGCCGAGCGCCGGGTCGCGGAACCATGCTTGGTCGGCAAGGCCGGTCATGCATAAAGCCTTTCGTAAAGCGTGCGGACGATGCCGGCGGTGATGCCCCAGATCATTCTGGTTTCATAGGGCACGCGGTAGAAATGCCGGTCGATGCCGTCGATGACACGCCTGTCGCGGGTGTGATTGGCAGGATCCATCAGGAAGGAAAGCGGCACCTCGAACACGTCGTCCACCTCGGTCGGGTTCAGCGTCAGCGCAAAGCCCGGCGTGACGACGCCGAGCACCGGCGTGATGCGAAAGCCCGTCGAGGCAAGGTAATTCGGCAGCCGCCCGACGGTTTCGACGAAGGAACCGGCCAGTCCGATCTCCTCCTCCGTCTCGCGGATCGCCGCCATTTCAGGGGAGATATCGGTGGGATCGATCGAGCCGCCGGGAAAGGCGATCTGCCCGGAATGTTTGCGCAGCGTCGCCGTGCGCTTGGTGAAGATCACATGCGCCTCTTCGCCGTCGTCGACGACGGGCACGAGCACGGCGGCGTCGCGCAGTTTGAAGGTCTCGACYTCGGCGACGATGTCGGGGTTGAGGATATGGTCCCCGTGATCGCGCCAGGCATGGTCGACCGGCCCGCCATTCTGATTGAGCGCGCGGCGGCGGAATTCGGTTGCGGAAAACAGCGGGTAGCGGTGGGTGATCGCATCATTCATCGGCAAAGCGCATCCAGTTCGTCGGCCGGCATGACCGGGAAGACCTCGCCGGCGGAGCAGATCGCAAACATCGCCCGCCCCTCCACGTCGAAAGTCTCGCCGAGCGCGACCAGTTCATACATCACTGCACGCGACACCAGCGCCTCCAGCCGCCCGCGCACATGCAGATAGGGTTTCAATTCGGCGTTGCCGTCAGCAATGGCAAAGCGCAGCCGATGCTCCCCTCCCGCCTCCACGACATCGCCGACATTGGTGCGGAAGGTCAACACCTGTTGGCCTTCGCTCTCCGTCACGCTCATCTCCACGGCGATGAAAGGCGCGTCGACGACCCTTATCCCAACCTTTTCCACAGGAGTTACGAGATAGGTCTTCTGGTCGTCGTCTTTCCTCAAAACCGTCGAAAACAACCGCACCAGCGCCGGCCGGCCGATCGGCGTGCCCATGTAGAACCAGGTGCCGTCAGCCCGGATTTCCATGTCGATATCGCCGCAGAAAGGCGGATTCCACCGTTCGACCGGCGGCAACCCTCGTTTTTTCTCGCCACTTTCCTCAGACGCACGCGAAATCAGTGCGGCAAGTCCCGCCGCATCCGCCTGTCCGCTGATTTCCTCGGCTGCCATTCTTCCGTCCCGGTTTGTCCCTAACGAAGTAAAGTCACGAGATAGTCATTCGCAACGAACTTGTCAGCCCGTCACATCTCCATAACTCTATCGGGTATGAGGCACATGTATAAGTCCGCCGATTCGCTGCCGAATGATTTCAGCCGTTGGAGATACGCATGGGTATGATGAAGACCGAAGCCAGCCTCGATGAAAAGGCGATCGTCGCCGCCGCCGAAAAGGCGCTCTCCGATATTGCCGCCATCCGCGGGGAAGTCTCGAAAGTGATCTTCGGTCAGGAAAGCGTCGTCGAGAACACCATTCTCGCTGTGCTGTCAGGCGGTCATGCCCTGCTCGTTGGCGTTCCCGGTCTTGCCAAGACCAGACTGGTGACCACGCTCGGCGAGGTGCTCGGCCTTGCCGCCAACCGCATCCAGTTCACGCCGGATCTGATGCCCTCGGATATTCTCGGCTCCGAGGTAATGGACCAGGACGACAGTGGACGCCGCTCCTTCCGTTTCGTCAAGGGCCCGGTCTTCGCCCAGCTTCTGATGGCCGACGAGATCAACCGCGCCTCGCCGCGTACCCAGTCCGCCCTTCTGCAATCCATGCAGGAATATCACATCACAATCGCCGGCCAGCGCTATGACCTGCCGGCGCCCTTCCATGTGCTCGCCACCCAGAACCCGCTCGAGCAGGAAGGTACCTATCCTCTGCCCGAAGCCCAGCTCGACCGCTTCCTGCTGCAGGTCGACGTCAACTACCCCGAACTCGCCGCCGAGCGCCAGATCCTGCTCGAGACGACGGGCTTGGGCGAAACCCGGCCGGAAGCCGTCATCGATGCGCAGCGGCTGATCGAGATCCAGACCCTGGTGCGCCAGATGCCGGTGAGCGACACGGTCGTCGATGCCATCCTGGCGCTGGTGCGTTCCGCCCGCCCCGGACAGGGCAATGCCTCGACCGACAAGAACGTCGCCTGGGGTCCAGGCCCGCGCGCCGGCCAGGCAATGATGCTCTGCGCACGCGCCCGCGCGCTCTACGAAGGCCGTCTCGCACCGTCTCTGGACGATATCTTCGCGCTCGCCGAACCCATTCTCCAGCACCGCATGGCGCTGACCTTCGCCGCCCGCGCCGAAGGCATGTCGGTGCGTGACGTCATCGCCGGACTGGTCAAGCAGGCAAAGGGATAAGGAAGCCGGACGCGTGGCATCTATCGGACAGATCGTCAATCCGACACCCGGCAGCGATGCCCTTTCTCGCGCCAGGCAGCGGGCCGCCCTGGTGCCGGACTGCCTGGTGGAAGCCAAGCGCATCGCCAACACAGTGATCGCCGGCTGGCATGGTCGCCGCAAGCGCGGCATCGGCGAGAATTTCTGGCAGTTCCGTCCCTATGCCGAGGGCGAGAGCCTGTCGCGCATCGATTGGCGCCGCTCCGCCCGGGACGACCACACCTATGTGCGCGAGCGCGAATGGGAGGCGGCGCACACGATCTGGCTCTGGTGCGACATGTCGCCCTCGATGATGTACAAGTCGAGCTATGGCAACGTGTCCAAGGAAAGCCGCGCGCTGGTCATCATGCTGGCGCTTGCCGAAATCCTCGCCCGCTCCGGCGAGCGCATCGGCTGCCCCGGCATCATGGAACCCGCCTCCGCCCGCAACGCCGCCGAACGCCTCGCAGCCGCGCTCATGCACACGCCGCTGACCGGCGGCCTGCCGGAAACGGCGATGATCCGCGGCTGGAGCGACCTCGTCCTCATCGGCGATTTCCTCGACGATGCGCCGGCAATCATGGAACGGCTCGGCCCGCTCGCCCGCCGCGGCCTGCGTGGCCACGTGGTCGAGATATCAGATCCCGCCGAAGAGATATTCCCCTATAGCGGCCGCACCGAATTCACCGATCCGGAGAGCGGCGCCAGGCTCGTTTCCGGCCGCGCCGAACACATCCGCGAGGCCTATCGCAACGCCTACCTCGCCCGCAGGGACAGCCTCGGACAGTCGCTGCGCCATCTCGGCTGGACCTTCGCGACCCACCGCACCGATCATCTTGCTTCGGAAGCGCTGGTCGCGGTGCACATGTATCTGTCCGGCATGCCGGCCAAAGCAACACATGGAGGGCAGCTATGAACGCCCTTCCCTTCGCTTTCGCCTATCCCGCCATTCTCGGCGCGCTCGTTGCCTTGCCGGTCATCTGGTGGCTGCTGCGGCTGACACCGCCACGTCCGAAGACCGAGGTCTTCCCGCCGCTGAAGATCCTCGCCTTGGTGTTGAAGCGCGAGGAGACGCCGGCGCAAAGCCCTTGGTGGCTGACGCTGCTGCGCATGCTGCTCGCCGCCACCATCATCCTTGCGATCGCCGATCCGGTTTTCAATCCGCGCACCAGTTCGCTCGCATCAGGTGGCCCGCTCGTCCTCTTCGTCGATAACAGCTGGGCGGCGGCACCCGACTGGGAGCGCCGCATCCAGACCGCCGACGCGTTGATAGACGATGCCGAATCCGCCGGCACACCCGTGTCTATCGCTTTCACCGCCGATCCGACCAACGACGCCGTGCCCGGCACCGCCGCTGCCGCTCGCGACAAGCTGCGCGCTGCCGAGCCGCGACCGCTGGTACCGGACCGTGAGCGCGCCTTCCAGGCGCTGCGCGCCGCCCTGAACGGCATAAAGCCCGGCACCCTCGCCTTCCTGACCGACGGTGCCGCCGCCAAGGCCGACGACACGACGGTGCGCAGGCTGGCCGAACTCCAGCCCGCTGATCTGCGCCTGATTGAGGGCGATGCCGCAAGGACGGTCGCGATCACCGCGGCCAACAATGCGGCTGATGCCATGGCCGTCAAGGTCACGCGGCTCAATACATCGCAGGCCGCATCCGTGGCGCTGAACGCCGTCGATAGCCAGGGGCGCTCGATTGCCAATGGCAGGGTGGATTTCCGCCCCGGCCAGAGTGTTGCGACAAGTTCGATCACAGCACCCTTCGAGATGCGCAACGATTTCGCGCGCGTCAGCGTCGACAATGGCGCGACGGCCGGCGCCGTCCATCTTCTCGACGACGCGTTCAAGCGTCGCCGTGTCGTCTTGCTGTCGGGCGAAGGAGGGGATGAGTTCCAGCCGCTGCTCTCGCCGCTCTATTATATCCAGCGGGCACTGCAGCCCTATGCGGATCTGATCCAGCCCGCCGATTCCGATCTCTCGGTCGCGATACCAAAACTTCTCGCCAACAATCCCTCCATCATCATCATGGCCGATATCGGCCGGCTGCCGGAGGAGACCTACGAACCTCTGACGCGCTGGATATCGAATGGCGGCATGCTCCTGCGTTTTGCCGGCCCGCGCATGGCGGCGGCTCCCGCAGACGATCCGCTGATCCCTGTCATCCTGCGCCAGGGAGAACGGGCGCTGGGCGGCACATTGTCTTGGAGYGAGCCGCAGTCGCTTGCCGAATTTCCGAGTTTCGGGCCTTTTGCCGGCATAGCGCGCCCTGCCGATGTCGTCGTCAAGCGGCAGGTGCTTGCCGAACCGACGCCCGATCTTGCCGAGCGCACCTGGGCTAGCCTGGCTGACGGCACGCCGCTCGTCACGATGAAGCAGATCGCATCCGGCCAGATCGTCCTGTTTCATGTCACCGCGGAAGCAACCTGGTCCGATCTGCCGATCTCAGGCACTTTCGTCGACATGCTGCGTCACCTCCTGCAGATATCGCGCTCGGGCGGCGTGACGTCGGAGGCGCGCGGCAATGCGCGTGTCTCCGAAACCCTGCCGCCATTCCGTATGCTGACGGCCAAGGGCACGCTGGTCTCCGAGACGGGTTCGGCGCGGCCGCTCATTCCGCAGGCCGGAGCTGAACCGACGGCGAATTTCGACAACCCGCCCGGGCTCTACGGTTCGGAGGACGGTTTCACTTCCCTGAACGTGCTGCCCGAGAACGCCGAACTGACGCCGCTCGACACGGCAGGGACCAATGCCGTGCGCGAAGGCCTGATCGGCGGCGAAAGCTGGTCGGCAAAACCCGCACTCTTTCTCGCAGCCTTTCTGCTGCTGCTGGCCGACAGCCTGATCGTCCTCTTCATGAATGGCGCGTTCTCGCGATTGCGCCCGGCTGTCCGCACCGCCGCGATGATCGCGGTCGCCGTCGGCGCCGGCTTTCTCGTGCAACCCGGCACGCTTCACGCCGACGACTCCCAGCCCGGCGACGACCTCATCTTGCAGAGGCTTGATAACACGCACCTCGCCTATGTCGTCACCGGCGAACAGGACGTGGACAATATTTCCGAGCGCGGTCTCGAGGGACTCACCCAGTTCCTGACTTTCCGCACGACGCTGGAGCCGGCACCGCCCGTGGGCATCGACCTCACCAAAGACGAGCTCTCCTTCTATCCGATCATCTACTGGCCGGTTTCGGCAACGGCGCCGATGCCGTCGACCGCAGCGATCAGCCGTATTGATGCCTATATGCGCAACGGCGGCACCGTGCTTTTCGATACGCGCGATCAGATCAGCGCATTGGACAATGGCGGCAATGTCAGCGCTAACGGTGAGAGGCTGCAGGCAATCCTCGCCAATCTCGACATTCCGCCGCTCGAACCGGTTCCATCAGACCATGTGCTGACGAAATCCTTCTATCTCCTGTCGAGCTTTCCCGGTCGTTATACCGGCAGCCCCCTCTGGATCGAATCCCGGCAGGGTGGTCAGGGGCCGAGCGAAAAATCGGCGGCAACGGCCGACGGCGTTTCGCCGATCCTGATCACCGGCAATGATTTCGCCGGCGCCTGGGCGATCGACGACAACGGCGTACCGATACTGCCGACCGTGCCGTCGGATGAAACGCAGCGCGAATATGCCTACCGTTCCGGCGTCAACATCATGATGTATATGCTGACCGGCAACTACAAGACCGACCAGGTCCATGTTCCCGACCTCCTCGAACGGTTAGGACAATGAGATGACGTTCGACTTTTCGCCCTTCCTCCCCTGGTCGGTTCTGGCTGCACTTGCCGTCGTCAGCGCTGTTATCGCCGCCTTCGCGATCTGGCGCGGCATTCGCGGCGCCTGGATCAGAACGCTCGCAGCACTCGCCATGCTGACCGCCCTTGCCAATCCAGTGCTCCTGCAGGAAGACCGGGATCAGTTGTCGACGATCGTCCCGGTTCTTGTCGATCGAAGCCAGAGCCAGCAGACGCCCGATCGCGTCAAGATGACCGACGATGCGCTTGCGGCCTTGAAGGGACAGCTCGCCCGCTTCCCTCAGATTGAGCCCCGCTTCGTCGATGTCGAAGGCGACGTCAATTCCGACGTGCCGTCCACGCGCCTGTTCGACGCGCTGTCGGCCAACATCGCCGATGTCCCGCCCGCCCGTATCGGCGGCGCAATCATGCTGACCGACGGTGAGGTCCATGATGTTCCGGCCGCCAATCAGGCGCTCGGTTTCGACGCGCCGATCCATGGCCTCGTAACCGGCAAGGCCAACGAATTCGATCGCCGCATCGAAGTCATCAAGGGGCCGCGCTTCGGCATCGTCAACGAGGAGCAGCAGGTGATCTTGCGCGTCTTCGACGACGGTCCGAGCCCGGGCGGCGCGGCCGATGTCACGGTGAAGCTGAATGGTGACGAGATCGCCACCCTGCAGGCGACACCAGGGCAGGATACGCCCTTCTCCTTCAAGGTGCCGGGTGGCGGCAGCAATGTGCTCGAATTCTCGGTCGCAGCACTTCCTGGCGAAGTCACCACCGCCAACAACCGTGCCGTCCACGTCATCGACGGCATCCGCCAGAATCTCCGCGTCCTGCTTGTCTCCGGTGAGCCGCATGCCGGTGAGCGCGCCTGGCGCAACCTGCTGAAATCCGATGCGTCGGTCGATCTCGTCCACTTCACCATCCTGCGTCCTCCGGAAAAGCAGGACGGCACGCCGATCAACGAGCTGTCGCTGATCGCCTTCCCGACGCGTGAACTCTTCGTCGACAAGATCAAGGATTTCGACCTGATCATCTTCGATCGCTACCAGCACCGCGGCGTGCTGCCGCTGCTCTATTACGATTATATCGCGCAATATGTCGACAATGGCGGCGCGCTGCTGATCGCCGCCGGCCCCGAGCACGCCGGCCCCGATTCCATTGCACTGACGCCACTCTCCTCGGTCCTGCCAGCAACGCCCACCGGAGAGATGATCGAAAAGGCCTTCTATCCCCGCCTCTCCGAGGAAGGCCGCAAACATCCCGTCACGCGCGGCCTTGATGGTTCGGGCGAGGAGCCGCCGCATTGGGGCCGATGGTTCCGCAGCGTCGATGTCGACCGGCCGCAGGGCGAGACGATCATGCTCGGCGCCGACAACCACCCGCTGCTGGTGCTGAACCGCGCCGGCCAGGGCCGCGTCGCCATGCTGCTTTCCGATCAGGGCTGGCTCTGGGCGCGCGGCTTCGAAGGCGGCGGTCCGAACGTTTCGCTCTATCGCCGTATCGCCCATTGGCTGATGAAGGAGCCGGCGCTCGAGGAAGAAGCGCTGACGGCGCGCGCCTCCGGCCGGACCCTTGAGGTCACGCGCCAGACGATCGGCGACAATCCCGGCAACGCCACCGTGCGTTATCCCTCCGGCAAGACCGAAACCCTGCCGCTCACCCAGTCCGAACCGGGCCTCTACAAGGCCGAGAAGAGGATGGACGAGATCGGCCTCTTCGAAATCCGCAACGGCAAGCTGTCGACGCTTGTCCATATCGGCGCCGTCGACGCGCCGGAATTCAAGGCAATGATCTCGACAACCGATGTGCTGCAGCCGGTCGCCGACAGAAGCAAGGGTCTCGTCGCCCGTGTTTCCAATGCAAATGGCGCGATCTCCGTCCCGCCGATCCTGCCGGTGCGCGGCCAGGTTCGCGTCTCCGACAACGATCGCATGATGATCCGCATGACCAGCGAGACGGTCTTGAAGGGCATCAACACGCTGCCGCTCTTTGCCGGGTTCGCTGGCGTCGGCATCCTGCTTCTCGCCTTCGGCGCCATGTGGTGGCGCGAAGGACGGTAATCTCATGCCGGAATTCGAGCTCACCGCTTCGCCCTCGCCGGAGGAACTGGCAGTGATCACCGATGCGCTCTCGGCCTTCAACAACAGCGATGTCGGCCCCTCGAATCGCCGGCCACTTGTGGTCCTCATCCGCGACACCGACGGCAAGGTGACGGGCGGTCTTTCCGGCTTTACCGCCTGGGGCTGGCTCTTCACCCAGATGCTCTATATTCCCGATACACTGCGCGGCACCGGTATATCAGGCAATCTTCTCGCAAAGGCGGAAGAAGAGGCCAGGGCGCGAGGGTGCCGCGGCGCCTGGATCGACACGTTCAGCCCTCAGGCTCTGCGCGTCTATCTGCGTCAGGGTTATGAGATTTTCGGAGAGCTCAAGGATTTCCCGGAAGGCCGCACGCGCAGCTTCCTCCGGAAAAGCCTGTAGCAGGATGCGAGGATTGAAAGAGTTAGAGCGTCCTTTGTGCGTCCGAAAGGACGCATGGCGCTCTAAATCATTCGCGCCAGGCGATCGTGCCTTTCAGCCGCTCGTGCACGCCCTCGGCGATCGGAACGACGAGCACACGACGGGGATCGACCGGGCCTGGAAAAGAAAGCGCGTTGTAGGCGACCTTCTCGAAGCCGAGCGGTCCGTAATAAGGCGGGTCGCCGACGAGGATGACRGCTTCCGAGCCCTTGCGTCTTGCCGCCTCCACTGCGATCCGCACCAGTTCCCGGCCGATGCCCTTGTTCTTGTGAGAGGGACGGACGGCGAGCGGGCCGAGCAGATGGCCCTTCACTGTACCGGCCAGTACCGGCGTCATGCGCACGGAGGCAATCGTCTCGCCGTTATCGGTGCAGATGAAAGAAAGCGACAGGTCATGCGGTCCCTGCTCACGGATGCGCGCGGCAGCGCGCGTGAAGCGGCCTGGACCGAAGGCTTCTTCGTTGATGTGTTCGATGGCGGCGTCATGGGACGCGTCTTCAGTGAGGTAGACGAGATCGTGCTTGTACATGATGACAGAAACCGGATGGACAGATTGATGGGTCTCGAACACGCCTTGGGCGTTCGGGAGCATCAGCGTCGTCGCGGGTTTCTGGAAATGAACATCAAGTAGGGGTCCGAAAATCGTGAAAAGGCCGATAGCAGGAAAAATTTCCGCCGTCCAACGCAAAATGCACGACGTGACGCACTGTTCAATCTTTGCCGCCTGTAAAGCCCTGCCATCTGCGATATCTTCCATTCCAACACGCAATCAAGGGAATGTAGACCATGGGAATGCTGGTGGACGGCGTTTGGCATGACGCCTGGTACGACACGAAGGAGAGCAAGGGCCATTTCAGGCGGCAGCCCTCGCAGTTCCGCAACTGGGTGACATCAGACGGTGAGGCCGGCCCTTCCGGCAGCGGCGGCTTCAAGGCCGAGGCCGAGCGTTACCATCTTTATGTCTCGCTCGCCTGCCCCTGGGCGCATCGCACGCTGATCTTCCGCAAGCTAAAGAAGCTCGAAGAGCTGATCTCGGTCTCCGTCGTCGATCCGCTGATGGTCGAGAACGGCTGGGAATTTAAGGTCGGCGACGGCGCCACCGGCGATCACCTCTTCGGAGCGTCCGCGCTTTGGCAGATCTATGTCAGGGCCGATCCGCACTATTCCGGCCGCGTCACCGTTCCCGTGCTCTGGGACAAGAAGACCGGCACGATCGTCAGCAACGAATCCGCCGAGATCATCCGCATGTTCAACAGTGCCTTCGACGGGCTGACCGGCTCGACGGCTGATTTCTATCCCGAGGACCTTCGCACCGACATCGATGCACTGAACGCCACCGTCTACGACACCGTCAACAACGGCGTCTACAAAGCGGGCTTTGCCACCACCCAGGAAGCCTATGAGGAAAATGTCGGCAAGCTGTTCGAAACACTCGACACGCTCGACGAACGCCTCGGCAAGGGCCGCTACCTCTTCGGCAACAGATTGACCGAGGCCGACTGGCGCCTGTTCACCACGCTGGTGCGCTTCGACCCCGTCTATGTCGGCCATTTCAAGTGCAACATCCGCCGCATCGCCGACTACCGCAACCTGCCCGGCTATCTCAGGGACCTCTACCAGACGGCAGGCGTGGCCGAGACGGTGAACCTGTACCACATCAAGCAGCATTATTACCGCAGCCACAAGACGATCAATCCGACCGGCATCGTCCCCGTCGGTCCGGCGCTCGATCTCGACAGCCCGCATGGCCGCGCCAGGCTAAATGCCGCCTGATACTTCTTACCACCAGTGATCGGGCTCCTGCTCGCCCCGAAGCTCGGCGAGGCGGCGATGCGTCGCCTTGGTCGTGCCCTCGGGCAAGCTGTCGAGGGAAAAGAAGCCGCTGTCGGATATCTCCCAGTCCGGCGGCCGCGGCGCCGTCTGCTCGACTGTCGCCCGGTAGAAGACGACATGGTCGCGCCTTGTCGTCGTGGTATTGAAATAGACCTGGATCAGTTGCGGCTTGCCGATGATCCTAAGGTTGCCCTCCTCGCGCAATTCCTTGACAAGCGCTTCCTCGACCGTCTCGTTTCGCTCCAGCCCGCCGCCCGGCATATGCCAGCCGCCGATATAGCTGTGGCGCACGAGAAAGATGCGCCCGTCTTCATCGAAACAGGCGGCCCGCACGCCCACGGTCATGCTCCGGACGAAACTGAAATAGACATGCAGCAGGCGCAACGCCAGCCTCGTGTAGAGGGGCTTGTTCTCTTTATCCACTATCGCTCCGTTTCAGCTCTTCATCGCGCCCGATGTGTTTGATTTGTCAATAAGCTGGTCTATGTCTCGTAACATGTTCAAGCTCGCGCATATCTCCGACGTCCACCTTGGGCCGTTGCCCAGTCTTTCCATTCAGGAGCTGTTTTCAAAACGCATAACAGGCTTTGTGAACTGGCATCGAAATCGACGCAAGCACCTTTTCGGCAGCACGTTGGATCTGCTGCTCGACGACATCCGCGCCCATCAGGCCGATCACGTGGCCGTCACCGGCGACCTCGTCAATCTGGCGAGCGGCATTGAGATTCGCGCTGCCGCCGCATGGCTGCGCGCGCTCGGCGATCCCGCGAACACGTCAGTCGTTCCCGGCAATCATGACGCCTATGTGCCAGGCGCCTATGAGAAGTCGATGCGCGCCTGGTACGACTATGTCCGCGGCGATCTGGCCCCGCCGCAATGGCAGGACGACCGCCATATCTTCCCCTATCTGCGCGTCCGCGGCAAAGTCGCGATTGTCGGCTGTTCGACGGCGGTCGCCACCCCTCCTTTCGCCGCGTCTGGCTTTTTCGGCGCGCGACAGGCCCGCGATACTGTCAACATACTGCGTGCGGCTGGCGAAGCCGGTCTCTTCCGCGTCGTCATGATCCATCACCCGCCGATCCGCGGCGCCACGGCCTTCTACAAACGGATGATCGGCATCCGCCGCTTCGCTGCCGTGATTTCGACGGGCGGCGCCGAACTCGTGCTGCACGGCCATACGCACCTTAACACGCTGCATTGGCTGCGCGGCCAGGTGCAGCCAGTGCCGGTCGTCGGCATCGCGTCAGCCTCGCAGGGACCGGGCAGCATCAAGCCGCCCGCCGCCTACAACCTCTTCTCCATCGACGGCTCTCCCGGCGCCTGGGAGCTCAGCGGCGAGCGCTTCAGCCTCAACAGGGCCGGCGACGCGGTGATGCCGGAAAGTGCCAATATTTTCGCGCCTTAGCGCCGGGTCCGGACTCCTTTTACGCAGCACTTGAATCGATCTGTGAGGACATCGGCCACCGTCGCAACATTTGCCATGGAGGTTGCTTACCCTCTTGGTATTTTTAGTGGTAAGCGTACAATCCGAGCAACTGCATTGCCTGAGAACGGAGCGCGCCGATGACTTCTTCTTTCCGTCACCTGTCCAGACTTTCGCTCGCCGCCGGCTTTGCCTTCGGCATCGCCACGGCCGCTTTCGCGGTCGGCGACAACAACGATGACACCAATCCGCCGCCGAAGACCCAGACGACCAAGTCCTGCACCGGCGGCAAGGTCTGGGACAAGGCCAAGAAGGAATGTGTCAACCCGAAGAAGAGCAGCTTCAACGACGACGATCTCTATAAGTTCRCCCGCGAGTTTGCCTATGCCGGCCAGTATGACAACGCCATCACCGTGCTCAATCTCGCCCGCAACCAGAACGACCCGCGCATCCTGAACTATCTCGGCTACGCCAACCGCAAGGCCGGCCGCATGGAGCTCGGCATGTCCTACTACCGCAAGGCGCTGCAGGCGGATGAGAATTACATCCTCGCTCGCTCCTACATGGGCATGGCGCTGGTGGAACAGGGAGATATCCAGGGCGCCCGCGTCCAGCTGGTCGAAATCCGTGATCGCGGCGGCGAAGGCACCTGGGCCTATCGCGCTCTGCTGCAAAGCTTGAACGGCTACAAGACATATTGACGCAAGCTTTGCGGGCCACAATACGAAAATCCCTTGGGAAAGAGGGATGAAGACGACCGGATGCTTGCGAAGTGCAGGAGACTTGTTTCATAAAGCACATGTATCGCCGGCGCCAACCATGTCGGCTTCGCGCCGAGGGTGAACCCTTCGACCGCGAAACCATTGTGAATGCTTCTTGGATAGACAATGCGTCAGCCCGCAACGACCATCGATCTCCGGCGTGATCTCGTCGGCCTCCTGCCCCGCCTCCGCCGCTTCGCGATCACGCTCGCGGGTGAGGTTGCTGTGGCCGATGAACTCGTTCAGTCCGTCTGTCAGCGCGCCATCGCCAAAGGTCATCAATGGAGCGGCGAAGGCCGGCTGGAAAGTTGGATCTACACGCTTGCCCGCCAGCAATGGACCGACGACAACCGCAAGCGCAAGCCTAAGGCTTCCGTCCGCGGCAACGTCACCGATATTCGCGAGGCCGCGCGTGAACGCTCGGCCGCGGTCGATCCCGACACCATCCATCACATGATTTCCGATATGCCGGATGGCGTTTCCAGCATGTTCCTGCTTGTCGACGTCGAAGGCCACAGCTACCAGCAGGCGGCCGACATCATGGGCATTCCGGTGGCAAACGTCGTCTCGCAACTCGCCACCGCAAGGCTGCAATTTGCCGGGCTTGCCGGCACCCACCCGATCCACAGGTTCTGAATTTGCTCGATCTTAGGAAACTGCCGCTCGAAGCCCAGCTCACCGCCCTTCTCGATGGCGAAGTCTCGCCCGAACAGCGGCACGAACTGGAGCAGCGTCTGGCAAGCGACGAGAATGCGCGCCGGCTGCATGAGAAGCTGCGCCACGGGGCTGATTTCGGCCGCCGCCGCCTGGACGATATCCTGAAGGAGCCGGTGCCGCTCGCCCTCGTCCGTTCCATCAAGAGCACGCAACCGCCGAAAACGTCGATCGCCCAGCGCGCCACGCGCCCGCAAGTGAAACTGGCGCCGAGCGGCCCGCAGGCGCTGGCCGCCGCCCTCATTCTCTTTGCCGTCGGTTGCGGTATCGGCTATTTCGTCGGCACCGCCCCGGATGCCGACGAGATTGCCACCACGGCCACCACCAATCCGGCTCCGGCCAATACCAACGACTGGCTCGGCGACGTCACCGCCTATCAGCGCCTGCTGATCCGCCAGCCCCGCCATCTCGTCGAAGTGCCCGCCTCGCAGGCCGAGGAAATTTCCAGTTGGCTGACGACCGCGATCGGCGTGCCCTTCCGCGTGCCGGATCTGAGCGCTGAAGCCTGGACCTTCCAGGGCGCGCGCGTCATCCTCGGCGACAGCCGCCCTGTCGGGCAGCTCGTCTATTCGAATGCCGATGGCGACATCATCTCCATTTGCTTCCGCAAGGACGCGCAGCCGCCGGAAACCGACGACTTCAAGGAAACGATCAAGGACGAGATCGGCCTCGTGACCTGGCACAATGCCGGCACCTCCTACGTGCTCGCCGGCCCTTCCGCCGAAGCAACGCTCGGCCAGCTTGCCATGGAGATCGCCACCGCGATCTGATTGCCGGAGCATGATGACGAGCGGTTTCGCACGACGTCGTGCTCGTCTTCTTTGACTTAAGGCACCAGCACCACCTTGCCGACCGCCCTCCGCTCCTCGATGGCGCGATGCGCTTCCGCCGCTTGATGCAGTGGGAAACGACCGCCGTCGGTAACCGTCAAGGCGCCCGCTGCGGCAAGCTCGAAGAGCGCGGCAAGATCCTCCCGCACACCCTCAGGCGTCAGCAGCGGCAATAGCGAAAATCCCTTGATTGACTGATTGTCATCAAGCATGTGCTCGACATCGGCCGCCTCAAGCCCAAACCGCCCCATCGCCGCCAGCACCAGCTCGCCGCAAGGCGCCAGCACATCGAGCGCCGCCCGTGAAAACGCCCCGCCGACGGTTTCATAGATGATATCCACGCCGAGCCCTCCGGTCAGCCTCTTGACGTCCTCCTGCCAGCCGGGCGCCGTATAATCGGCCGCATGATCGGCGCCGAGAGATAGGGAAAGCGCCCTCTTTTCGTCACTGCTCGCCGCTGCGATCACCATCTTCGCCGCGTCGCGCCTCGCCAGTTGCAGGAGCAGAGAACCAACACCCCCGGCTGCTGCGTTGACGAGAACGATTTTGCCTTTCACGGGACTGCGGCGTAGGAGGTGCAGCGACGTCAACCCCTGCACCATCAGCGCGGCAGCCGCCTCGAAGGAGACCGCGTCGGGCAGCGGCACCACCGCCCCGCCATCAACCGCGGCGAACTCGGCATAACCGCCCGAACCGCGCCCGATCGCAAAGAGAGGAACGGCAACCCGCGTGCCAATCAGCGAGCGGTCGGCACCAGGCCCTGCTCGCTCGATTATACCCGCGACCTCGACACCGGGAAACATCGGCAGGTCAGGCGTTGCGGCATAGCGGTCAGCCCGCATCAACACCTCGAAGAAGTTGACACCCGCCGCGTGAACGCGGATGAGAACCTCGCTCGGGCCCGGCTCGGGAACCGGCAGTTCCACGAGCTCGAGGACATCGGGCGGACCGAAGCGAGTGAATTGAACGGCTTTCATGGCAGATGAACCTCACGTCTGATTGGCGTGGGGCAGGTTTAGCAATAGGATATCAGGCAAAAATACACACTCTTTAGTGCCCTACCCACCAGGAGGTGACCATGGCTGAGCCGATGAAAAGACTGCCGGAACTGCCGGTCGAGCGCGCGCTCAAGGTGATCTCGGGGCGCTGGAAGCCAGTCATCCTCTATTACGTCTTCTCCGGCCCGAAGCGTCTGTCGGAGCTGAAGYGGATGATGCCCGCCATCACCCAGAAGGTGCTGATCCAGCAGCTGCGCGAGATGGAGGAGCACGGGCTGGTCGCCCGCCAGATCTTCGCCGAAGTCCCCGGCCGCGTCGAATACAGCGCGACCGAACTCGGCCTCGGTCTCGAACCGGTGTTGCTGGCGCTCTGCCAATGGGGTCAGTGGCACGCCGAGGCGCGCGACGAGGCCGACGAGATCGCCGACTGCATCGTCAGGCCRCGCAGCGCTACAGCGCCGCGCGTCTTTTCAGACGCGCAAAGGGCGCTGTAACATTTTGAATTGCTGCATAATTTTATCCTTGAATCGATTCCGATCTAAGGAATTATGCAGTAGTGCGATCGCGGCCTGAGACCTGCCGAAATCAGGCCTTGCCAGCCTTCACGTCGAGCACGCGGTTGGCGGCCGAGACGATCGCCTCCAGCGAAGCTGCGACGATGTTGGTATTGATGCCCGCGCCGAAAAGTTTGCCACCAGGATAGGAGGTCTCGACGTAGGAGATCGCCGCTGCGTTCGAGCCATGCTGGAGCGAATGCTCGGAATAGTCCTCGACCGACATCTCGATGCCGAGATAATGCGACAGCGCATTGATGAAGCCGTCGATCGGACCGTTGCCGCGCCCTTCGATGCGCTTGATCTCGCCATTGTCGGTGATCTCGGCTGCGACGATCCGCTGGCCCTTGTGCTCAGTGTCAGGATAGGTGTGATGGTCGACGAAGCGCAGGCGCCCTTCCGGCTGCGTCACGTAGCGCTCGATGAAGCGGTCGTAAATGCGCCGGGACGGAAGCTCTTTGCCCTCTACGTCGGTGATGCGCTGGATATCTTCGCGGAATTCCACCTGCAGGTTGCGCGGCAGGTTCAGCCCGTAATCCTGTTGCAGGATATAGGCGATGCCGCCCTTGCCGGACTGCGAGTTGATGCGGATGATCGCCTCATAGGAACGACCGACATCGCGCGGGTCGATCGGCAGGTACGGGACTTCCCACACGGGATGGTTGGCGACCTGTGCTGCCTTCATACCCTTGTTGATGGCATCCTGATGCGAGCCGGAGAAGGCCGTGTAGACCAGCTCGCCGACGTAAGGATGACGCTCGCCGATCGCCATCTGGTTCGAATATTCGAACACTTCCTTGATGCGTTCGATATTCGAGCAGTCGATCTCGGGATCGACGCCCTGCGTGAACATGTTCAGCGCCATCGTCACCATGTCGACATTGCCGGTACGCTCACCATTGCCGAAGAGCGTGCCTTCGACGCGGTCGGCACCAGCCAGCAACGCCAGTTCGGCAGCGGCGATGCCGGTGCCGCGATCGTTATGCGGATGCAGGGAAACGATCAGGTTCTCGCGATTGTCGAGGTTGCGGCACATCCATTCGATCTGGTCGGCATAGACGTTCGGCGTCGCCATCTCGACGGTGGACGGCAGGTTGATGATCAGCTTGTTATCGGGCGTCGGCTTGACGACCTCGATGACGGCATTGCAGATCTCCAGCGCCACATCGAGTTCGGTGCCGGTAAAGCTCTCCGGCGAATATTCGAAACGGTAACCGCCGCCGGCCTTCGTGGCCATATCGGTGATCATCTTGGCGGCATCGACGGCGATCTGCTTGATCCCCTGCACATCCTTGGCGAAGACGACGCGGCGCTGCAACTCGCTGGTGGAGTTGTAGAAGTGCACGATCGGCCGATTTGCGCCTTCCAGTGCTTCGAAGGTACGGGTGATGAGTTCCGGGCGGCACTGTACCAATACCTGCAGGGAGACGTCGTCGGGCACATTGCCCTCCTCCACGCACCAGCGGGCAAAGTCAAAATCGGTCTGCGAAGCCGAGGGGAACCCGATCTCGATTTCCTTGAAGCCCATCTCGATCAGCAGTTGGAACATGCGCGCCTTGCGATCGTGGCCCATCGGGTCGACGAGCGCCTGGTTGCCGTCGCGCAGGTCGACCGAGCACCAGACCGGTGCCTT
Organism: Rhizobium sp. P1_E1; assembly: GCF_056406015.1. Classification (NCBI taxonomy): domain Bacteria; kingdom Pseudomonadati; phylum Pseudomonadota; class Alphaproteobacteria; order Hyphomicrobiales; family Rhizobiaceae; genus Rhizobium; species Rhizobium sp. P1_E1. The sequence goes on from NZ_JBFUAY010000004.1 coordinate 96,928, forward strand.
GGTAATGGTCTTCGTCGGCCATGTGCGGTCGGGAATGTTCACCTGCGGATAGGCCCGGTATTTCACCGCGGCGTCGGGCATGCCTTTTGCGGGGGCCGTCTTGTTTGTGGAGGCCACCTTATTTTGGGAAGATTGCGTCTTCGCGTCCATCGTATCGTCTCCTCGTCCCGGCATTTGCCCGCTCTTAGCCGATCACGTCGGGCTTGGCGATAAACAAATGCGGACCTTGTCGGTCGTTAGGTCAATTTTGAAAGTGAGTCGCGAGGAGCGATGGCCGGCGGGCTTTCGGCCGCCGGGCGCTCCTCAAAGGACCCGGCAACCGCGCGTAAGGCCGAGGAGAAGAAGCGAGGTCAGGGCGCGCGTATTGTCACGCAGGGCGATGCGGCCGCGTGCAATCGTGTCAGAAATTCTGGCGCCAGTGGTCTTCATGACCGCGCTTATAGCCTCGGACGGTAAAGCTGGCAAGTCCTTGCCCGGCTTTTGGTGGCCGCCAACATTCGACGAACTGCCCAGCTATTGCCGCGGAGCTGCTTGAAAGCGCCAGGATCCGGCATTTGGAGAGCACAACGACCTTCCGTTACCTCSACTGAGTTCGGTCTTTCCAAATCTTCACCAACCGCGACAGCGCCAGCATCAGCCCACCCGCGATCAGGCCCCAGAAGGCACCGGAAATGCCGCCGAAGGAAACGCCGGAGGCGGTGACAAGGAAGGTGATTGCCGCCGCCTCGCGCGAGTCCGGCGCCTGGAAGGCCGACATTGCCGAGGACGAGAAGGCTCCGACCAGCGCCAGCCCCGCTACCGCCTCGATCAGGATCGAAGGTGCGAGCGCGACGAAGGCCGTCACCGCGCCGGCGAGCAGCCCGAGAATGATATAACCGACGCCGGCGATCAGTGACGCCCAATAGCGCCGCTTCGGATCGGCATGGGCGTCCTGTCCGGCGCACATTGCCGCGGTGATCGCTGCCAGATTGACCGCGTGGCCGCCGAACGGCGCCGACAGCAGCGAGAAGAAGCCAGTGACGGCAAAGAGCGGACCGGGCTTTGGATCGTAGTGGTTGACCTTCAGCACCGCGATACCCGGAATGTTCTGCGAGGCCATGGTGACGATGAAGAGCGGCAGCGCGATCGAGATGAGGCCGGCAAGATTGAACACCGGCCGGACGATCTCCACCGTCGGCACCAGTGATTGTTCCAGCGAGCCGAGCGCATCGTCAGGGATATCGACGCCGAAGGCGAGCACCAGCACGAAGGCCGCGAGTGCTGCCGGCACCGCCCAAAGCCGCTTGAAGGCGCCGACGACGATCCAGGCGACGACGATTGGCAGGCCGAACAGCGGATTGAAGCCGATCGCCTTCACCGGCGCGAAGCAGAGGCCGATCAGCACACCGGCAAGCATCGCATTGGCGAGTGGTGCCGGAATGGCAGCAACCGCCCGCCCGAGCGGCTTGAACAGTCCCGCAACGATAATCAGCACAGCACAGATCAGGAATGCCCCGACCGCCGCATTGAAGCCGCCCTCGATCGCCCCGGTACTTGCCAGCAGTGCGGCACCCGGTGTCGACCAGGCGATGCTGACCGGCAATCGGGTCACGGCACTTAGCACGATCGCGCAGACGCCCATGGAAATCGACAATGCCATCAGCCCGGAAGCCGCCTGTACATCCGTGGCGCCGACCGCCTGCAGCCCGTGCAGCACAACGGCGAAGGAGCTGGCGGAACCGACGAAGGCGGTCAGCAGCCCCATGAACAGGGCTTGGACGGAAAAATCTTTGAGCATGACGGGACTCGAGCTGCGCGAATGCCGCATGGAGCATGATGGTTGTCGCAGGCGCAAGCCCGGATTCATTGCTTTCCGTTCAGACCTTGCCGCTAGCACTATCCGAAAACAGAACGCCCTCACCTGCGATCGGCAGGCAAGGGCGGGTTCTTGCAGTTTTGGCTGAGAAAACTCAGATATCGGCCTGCGACGTCACGATCCGTGAAACGAGGCCATATTCCTTCGCCTCTTCGGCCGAAAGCCAGTAGTCGCGATCCGTATCCTTGTCGATCTTGTCGAGCGGCTGGCCGGTGGCCGCTGCCATGATCCTGTTCAGACGCTCGTTCATCTTGATGATCTCGCGCGCCTGGATTTCGATGTCGGATGCCATGCCGCGCGTGCCGCCGGAGGGCTGATGCAGCAGGAAGCGCGTGTTCGGCAGGCACAGGCGCCGCTCCTTCGGAGTGGCGACATAGATCAGCGCGCCGGCGGAGGCGACCCAACCGGTGCCGATCATCCAGACCTTCGGCTTGATGAACTTGATCATGTCATGAATGGAATCGCCGGATTCGACGTGGCCGCCGGGCGAATTGACATAGATGCGGATGTCCTCGTCGCTGGCAGCAGCAAGCGCCACAAGCTGCGAGCAGACCTTCTGCGCCAATTCCTGATTGATCGGTCCGTAGATGAAGATCGAACGCGACTTGAAAAGATTCGCCTCCGTTTCCTTGCCGAGCGGCAGTTCCTTCGTCTTGTCGTCCTGGTCTTCGTCGTTCATTCGAACCTCTTGGAGATGAATTCGGGTTCCTCGCACATAGTGCGACTCAATGCCTAAAACAATGCGGGAAAAACACAAGGCACCGAAGCGATGGAGATATCCTTAAGAAGCCGCGCGCCGTTCTGCAAGCCTTACTGAATTGTAACGGCGAAAGGCTTTGAAAAGCCTAAATCGGTTCCTACCTCAGCCTCACGCGGCAAATGCCGCATCAGATCATTAGGAGGCAGGACAATGTCACCCGAAGAACGCCAATTGCTGACCGCCCTCTTCGACCGCGTGCGCACCGCCGCAGCCACGCCGCGCGACCGCGACGCCGAAGCCCTGATCGACCAAGCGACGCGTGAGCAGCCGTCGGCCACCTATTATCTGGCCCAGGCCGTCATCGTTCAGGAAAAGGGGCTGGAGGCGGCCGCCAACCACATCAAGGAACTCGAGGAGCATGTTCGCCAGCTGGAAGCCGGCGTGAGCGAACACCGCCAGGCCGAACAGGGCGGCGGCTTCCTGAGCTCGATCTTCGGCAACACCCAGACGCAGCAGCCGGCCCCAGTTCCGTCCAACCCCGGTCCTTGGGGCCAGTCCCGCAGCTATGACGATCCCCGCGACGGCAATGTCCGCCAGACGCCACAACAGCCGACCGGCCCCTGGAGCCAGCAGGCCTATGCGCCGTCGGCCGGCGGCAGCTTCCTGCGCGGCGCACTCGGCACGGCAGCGGGCGTTGCCGGCGGCATGCTGCTTGCCAATTCGCTGAGCGGCATCTTCGGCAACCACATGTCCTCGCTCGGCTGGGGCTCGCCCTTCGGCGCCAATCCCTTCGGCAATGCCAGCGCCCCCACCGAGGAAACCGTCATCAACAACTATTACGGCAATGACGACACCCGCCAGGCCTCCGATAACGCCGGCGACAAGGACGACGACAACGCCAACGTGCAGCAGGCCGATTACGACGACGGCGACGATTACGCCGACGACTCGTCCAGCGACGACGTTACGGATGTGTGAGATCTAGCGGCCAAAGAATGGGCGGCCGTTGGCTTTACATTGCCGCACCGTCGCCCGGCCCTTCGCTTGGGCTCAGGGCGTTCGCTGCTGCAATCGATTCACTGGATCGATTGCTCGGGCTGCGCCCGAACGCAACTCACCCACGGCCGCGATAGCTGGCAACGCCCTGTTCCGGCAGCCACACGCCTTCCGGCGGCTTGCCCGTCTGCCAGAAGACGTCGATCGGAATGCCGCCACGCGGATACCAGTAGGCGCCGATCCTCAGCCACCGGGGATCGAGCAACTCGACGATGCGCTTGGCGATGTAGATCGAGCAATCCTCGTGGAAAGCGCCGTGATTGCGGAAGGAATGCAGGAAGAGCTTCAGCGACTTCGATTCCACCAGCCATTCGCCCGGAATGTAGTCGATGACGATATGGGCGAAATCCGGCTGCCCGGTCATCGGGCAGAGCGAGGTGAATTCCGGCGCGGTGAAGCGCACGACGTAATCGGTGCCGGCATGGTTGGACGGCACTTTTTCAAGCACCGCCTCCTCCGGCGATTGCGCGGTTTCGGTCTGCTGACCCAGCATCGACAGGCTGGAAACATCGGTACTCGGCATTATGCCTCCTTGACGACTTTGACGCGGATGCCGTGAGCCTTTTCGCCCTCCGGCTCCACATGAATTGCGATAGTGGCGCCCTCGTGCACTGCCCTGATGGCATCCTCAAGGCGGTCGCATATATCATGCGCCTGCCGCACGGACATCCCACCGGGCACCACCATGTGAAAATCGATGAAGGTGACGGTGCCTGCCCGCCTCGTTTTCAGGTCGTGCACGCCGATCGAACCCGCCGCATGGGTGGCAATCGCCTGCTTGATCGCTTCTTCCTCCTGCGGCTCCACCGCCTGGTCCATTAGCCCGCCAATCGATTGCGAGATCACCTTCCAGCCCTGATAGAGGATGTTGACGGCAACGAGAATGGCAAGCACCGGGTCGAAGATCGCATAGCCCGTTGCCAGCGCCAGCAGCAGACCGACGAGCACGCCGACAGAGGTCACCACGTCGGACATGATGTGCTGTCCATCCGCCGTCAGTGCCGCCGAACGATGCCTGCGTCCGGTTCTGATCAGCAACCGCGCCCAGACCGCATTGATGACACCGGCCGCGAAATTGATCGCAAGCCCGAGCACAGGTGCGTCCAGCATGCGCGGCTCGGCGAGATAACCGACGGCTTCGTCGACGATCAGCAGGGCAGCGACGACGATCAGCACGCCCTCGGTGACGGCAGACAGATATTCCGCCTTATGATGGCCGAAGGGGTGATCGTGATCGGCCGGCTTCTGCGCATAGCGGATCACGAAGAAGGCGATGAAGGCGGCAGCGACGTTGACCGACGATTCGAGCCCGTCCGACAGCAGCGCCACCGACCCGGTAACCCACCACGCCACCATCTTCAGACCCATGACGCCGAGCGACAGTGGAATCCCCCACATCGCCAGCTTCCGAACCGTAAGATCGCCGTTGTCACTCATATCGTCCCCCTGCGGTTGCGAATGAATTGCAGCATCTAAGCCGTTGAAACGCAAAACCGCCCACGCGAATGTCGCGCAGGCGGTTCAGTTGAGGGTGATATGGGCGATGATGGAGGATTTGTCAAAGGGGAATGACACGCCCTTCACAGGCGTTACCGTCCCCGGCCGAAAAACAGCCCCAACGAGCGATCCCGATGCCCGGTACAGCGCGGCTCAAGGAGCGGGGTCGGAGAGCAAAGATTGCGGCCAGCGCAAAAGAGCAGCCTGCCCTACAGACGTCAGGGCGTAGACGCCCTTGTCCACGCGTTCGAACCATCCGTAGACGTTGTCACGCAGGATCGAGCCGGCCTTGGGCGTAAGCGCCTTCATATCCCGCGGCCGCACCAGTCCCTGGGCGAGTGCTGAAGCACAGAGCAGCGCCTGTTGGCGATAGGCGGTCATGATCGGCGCCCGCGAGCCACCACCGACGGCGGGATCCCCACGGCGGCGCTGATGCTCCTTGACGAGGCGCGAGCGCCGTTTCGGATTGGTGCGCGGCATCGGCGAGACGGAACTGACGATGACGCTGACCTCGCCCCCATCGGAGACGCCGAGCATGCCGATACCGAGCCTTCGGCAGAGATCGCGGTAGCGTCTATCGGCCTCTCGCCCGCGGCCCTTGGCGGAAACGCGGGCCGCAACCCAGACTTCATCGCTCAACGCCGCGCGATCGACCGCCTGGAGAAGCAGTTCGAGGTTGAAGGAGAGTTTCAATTCGCAGACCACCACGACCGGCGGTTCGGCACCGCTCAAGCCGACGAGATCGCATCCGCCGACCTCGCCCTTCACGACATAACCGGCCGCCTCCAGGAAGGCTTTGACCGGCAGGTAGAGCGACGTCTCCATGGTGAAAACGGCGCCTCAGGCGGCGTTGAGATCGGCAATCTCGCCATATCGTGCAAGCAATCGCGGCGACGACATGTCGCCGGTTTCCTCGTCGACGATCACGGCATAGGCGGCCACGCCGACGAAACGCTCAGCCATCGCCGAAGCGATCTTTTCCGCGCTGACGGAGTTCGATGCCTGGCGCATTTCGCCGGGCACGAGATTGCCGCGGTTCTTGCGGTAAGGGAGAACGATGAACTTTTCAGCATTGGCCACGGCGATAGGTTCCAATTGATCGTTCCTGAAATGTTCTGATTTGCCGGAAGAAGTCAAGTCGCGGCCCGACGGCCCAATGGCCGGCCCTTCCCACAGGAGGAAGGGCCAGGCGAAATTGCGGTCAGGCAGCCTTCGTCTTCACCTTGCGTGCCAGATGCGCCACGACATTTTCGATCATCCGCATCCCTGCATCGCCACCGAGCGTCATGATCGATTCCGGATGAAACTGCACCGCGGCGATCGGCTCCTTGGCATGTTCGATGCCCATGATCGTGCCGTCGTCGCTTTCCGCCGTGATGATGAACTCGCGCGGCAGCGTCGAGGGATCGGCAAAGATCGAGTGATAGCGACCAACCGTCACCTCCTTGGCAAGGCCGGAGAAGACGATGCCTGGCTCCAGCACGCGGATGCGCGACGGCTTGCCGTGCATCGGCAGCGCCAGATGGCGCAGTTCCCCGCCGTAGGCTTCGGCGATCGCCTGCAGACCGAGGCAGACACCGAAGATCGGCAGGTTGCGCGCCCGCGCCTTCTTGATCGTCGCCTTGCAGTCGAAATCCTTGGGCGTTCCAGGTCCAGGTGACAGCACGACGAGGTCCGGGTTCAGCCTGTCGAAGATTTCCTCCGGCACCGGTGTGCGCACGGTCGAAACCGTCGCCCCCGTCTGGCGGAAGTAATTGGCGAGCGTGTGGACGAAGCTGTCCTCGTGATCGACGAGCAGGATGCTGACGCCCTTGCCGACGCTCGCGACGTCGCGCTGGACCCTGCCGGAATTGCCGGTCTTGGCGTCTCGGATGGCGGAAAGCATGGCAGAGGCCTTCAATTCTGTTTCGGCTTCTTCTTCGTCAGGAATGGAATCGTTGAGCAGCGTCGCACCGGCGCGCACCTCGGCGATACCGTCCTTGATGCGCACGGTGCGCAGCGTCAGGCCGGTGTTCATGTCGCCGTTGAAGCCGACCATGCCGATCGCCCCACCATACCAGGCGCGTGGGCTTTTTTCATGGCTCTCGATGAAGCGCATCGCCCAGAGCTTCGGGGCGCCGGTGACGGTGACGGCCCAGGCGTGGCTGAGAAAACCGTCGAAAGCGTCCATGTCGTCGCGCAGCCGCCCTTCGATATGGTCGACCGTGTGGATGAGGCGCGAATACATCTCGATTTGCCGGCGGCCGATCACCTTGACCGAACCCGGCTCRCAGACACGGCTTTTGTCGTTGCGGTCGACATCCGAGCACATGGTGAGCTCGGACTCGTCCTTCTTCGAATTCAGGAGCTTCAGGATCTGCTCGCTGTCGGCGATCGGATCGTCACCGCGCTTGATCGTGCCCGAAATCGGGCAGGTCTCGATGCGACGGCCGGAAACGCGCACGAACATTTCGGGCGAGGCGCCGACCAGATATTCCTGATGGCCGAGATTGATGAAGAAGGAATAGGGCGACGGATTGATCGCCTTCAGCCGCTTGGAAATGTCGGACGGCTTGCTGTCGCAACGCTCCATGAATTTCTGCCCGGGCACGACTTCGAAGAGGTCGCCCTTGCGGAAACTTTCCTTCGCCTTGGTGACGAGCTCGGCATATTCGCCTGGCCGGTGATCGCTCTTGGGCGGAATGGCATCCGTGTGTTTGAAGGGCTCCGCTGCGATATGCTGGGCCTTGCCCTCCGTCGTCACGCCGTCTTTTTCGAAGTCGTAACGGTCGACCCAGGCCTTGGCGGCGTAGTTGTCGACGACGAGGATCTCGTCCGGCAGGTAGAGCACCATGTCGCGCTGGTCGGAGGGTCGCGTCAGCTTCAGATCGATCGCGTCGAACTGGAAGGCGATGTCGTATCCGAAGGCGCCGTAGAACCCGAGGCTCGCATCCGCCTGCGAATAAAACAGGTCGGTGACGGCGCGCAGCACGGTGAAGACCGTCGGCATCTTCGAGCGCTCTTCCTCGGTAAACACCCGGTCCGGCGTCTTGACGGTGAGGTCGAGGCGACGGGCGGAAGAAGCGCCGAGCACGATGTCGGACACCGTCTTCAGCCGCTCGGTCACGAAGCCGAGGATTACCTCGCCGCGTTCATTATAGGCCTCGATCCAGACGTCGCGCCCGAAGGAAGAGATGCCGAGCGGCGGATCGACGACGGCGGTATCCCAGCGCGTATAGCGGCCCGGATATTCGTAGTTCGACGAAAACACCGCACCGCGGCGCTCGTCGAGCTTGTCGACATAGGAAGAGACCGCATCGCCGTAGGGGATCGCCCGCCGCTGCCGCGTGACTGATATGCCGCCTTTGGTCTCGTAGATTTCCGCACCATCATCCCGCAGGATCGTTACCATTGTTCCACTCCGTTATCGGGGCCCGGACGACAGGCGGCCATAAAACAAAAAAAGCCGCCTCGAAGTTTCGGGCGGCTCACTCGTCGTCTTTGAACACGATTGGTCGAGGCCGCCTTAGCGAACCCACCACCAAACTGCAATGTTCAAGGACTTGATCATGGAAAAATTGTTAGCCTGAGATCAGCCATTGCGCAAGAGGCGAATGCGGGAATGAAAAAGGGCGGCCCGAAAGCCGCCCCTCCCCAGCCTTGAAGAGGTGATCGTGATCAGAAAGTCTTGGTGATCGACACCTTGAACGTACGGCCCGGCTCCGAATACCACTCCTGCGGCTGCGACGCCGTCACCGAGGTCAGGTTGACGTCGCGCACGGCGAGCGCATTGTAATGCTCCTGATCGAAGATGTTGTAGACACCTCCCTGGATCCGCAGACCCTTCAACTGTTCCGGCGTCCACCATGCCGTCAGATCGACGACACCATAACCGGGCGCATCGAATGTGGTCGCAACATCGTCGTCAGGCATGGCTGCCGAAAGCGTCGAGGAAAGATCGAAACCGTAGTTGTCGTTGCTCCAACCGCCGCCGATGATCGCCTTGAAGGGAGCAACCGATCGCAAGTATTTGCCTGTATCCTCGTTGCGGCCATAGGCATAGGCAAGCGACGCATGCAGGTTGATGCCGTTGTTGAACGACTTGACGGCACTGGCTTCAACACCCGAAATCGTGGCCGCAGACACGTTGGTGTAATTAAATGTCGTGAAGCCGGTCGCGTCGACGCTCGTCACCGTCTGGATAAAGTTCTGGTAGCGGGTGTGGAAAGCCGCAATCCGACCGGTAAAATCGCCCGTGTCGAAATTGGCGCCGATTTCGACGCCGCGGCCGATTTCCGGTTCCAGATCAGGATTGCCAAGCTGGGCATAACGACTCGTCGGGTTGTAGAAGCGGCTGTAGAGCTCGTCCACGGTGGGTGCACGGAAACCGACTGCCAGCTGTGCGTAAATCTGCACGTCAGGCGTCAGCTCGTATGTCGCAAGAATCTTCGGCGACAGGCCGGCTTCCGTCCGATCGTTTAGGTCCCCGAAACGGGTAAGCCCGGTATTGCTTGCGAAACTTCCGCCGGTCGAGGGATTGTAGTTGAACCAGTCGAAGCGGAAGCCGGGTGTCAGCGCGAAGCCGGTATTGCCGATTTCGATTTTGTCTTCGAAGGTCAGCCCAAGATTCTGGCTGTCGACATTGGGCACTTCCGCCTGGTTGTTCAGCGCCGGGCACGTTGTGGGCGTCGGGCAAAGGGCCCAGCTATACTGGCTCCAGCTCGAAACGCCGACGTCGAGACCAACGCGAACGGAATGGCTGAGACCGGAATATTCGAAATCCTTCGTCGCCGTGCCGCGGAAGCCCCAGGTTTCGTTTTCTATCTGGTTGTTACGGCCATAAGCCACATTGGCAGTCGTACGGCCTCTGCTGCCGGCTTCCTTCTTCAGATCCAACCAGTAAAGCGTGGCTCGCGCACTGCTGAAGAATGCGTCGGAAGACTGCGCCTCATAATCGTAATCGAGAGAAACTCGGTCGCGGTCGCGCAATTCGCGGCCGTCATAATTGTCGATCAGGAAGTTGCGGGGCGTAGTGCCGCCCTGGAGCTCGCGCAGGTCGGTCTTGAGATCGCGCCGGAAGCGTTCGGCCGTCAGGCCGATGCGATGACCACCTTCGAGCTCCTGGCGCAGCTTGAAGAGCAGGTTGTGCTGGTCGAAATCGGCGGGATCCGCCTCGGTACGAGGACGGCCATAGCTGTCATTGTCACCCATATTGTCGCGTTCATGGCCCTTGCGGTAGCCGCCCTGAAACAGGATCGACGTGTTGCCGATCTTCTTGGCAGCCGCCACCGAGCCGGAAATGCTGCGGTCTTCGCTGTCGTATGTCGACTTGACGATCGCACCCCAATCACGGCCTTCGGGAATAAGATCCTCCGGCTCGAGCGTATTGAGAACGATGGCGCCGCCGAGCATTCCCGAGCCACCCTTGCTCGAATCCGCGCCTCGCACAATATCGAGCGAGGAAAGCGAATCGAAATCGAAGGTGTCGCCGCCGCCATTGGCGTTGGCCGGCGCGAAAGCGCCCTGGCGCGAACTATTCGAAATATACGGGATCGGAATGCCGTCGATGGTGGTCAGGATGCGAGCGCCGGAAAGGCCGCGCAGGTTGAAGCCCGCGTCGCCGCGTGAATAGTTCACACCTGCATCGACGCTGCGGCCGATATCGTCAAAATTGGTGACCTGCTTTTCTTCCAGCGTCTTGGCGGTGATCTCGGTCGCAAGCGGCGTGTCGGCGACGCTGCCCGGCGCCACGCGTTTGCCCTTGACGACGATCTTCTGCAGAACAGTGCTGTCCTCCGCGGTCGCTTGCGGCGTGGTTGCCGGAGCGCTTTGCGCGAAAGACTGCGAAACAGGAAGAACAACTGTGGCTGCCGTGCAGACCAATAGAACCGAACGCCAATGCCGGACGATCATAACCTACCCCTTAATGATGATTACCGGGCTGGCTGGTCGTGGCGCGTCGAACGCTCGATGGGCTGGCTGGGCTTTTGCGGATGAAGACGATGCAGAATTCCGCCTTCTTTTTGCCGCATAAAAAACATGAGAAGTATTGTCAACATAAACCAGCGACTTATGTTGAATAAAATTATCAAGTTTTAATGATCTCTCCCGACGTTGCGAAATTGCAACGAAATCCGCCCGCTTGCGTTATCCCTAGCTATCGACACCAGGGAATCGGATGCGTTGAGAAAACTTGCGATACTGGCGATCCTTCTCGCCGCAACCGCCGTTCTTGCCGGTGCCCGCCTGCCCGTTCACGGCCCTCTGCCACAACAAAGGCCGGATATCGAGGGCAGTTCCGCACCCACCCCCGATTCAAATGCCGGAGGCACACAACCGCCGCCGGCCGCAGAAATGCCCACTCCTGAACCGAAGCCCGACAATCAAAAACCAGAGACCCAAAAACCAGAGACATCGACGCCGAACGAAACGGCGACACCGAAAACCGAACCCGCCAAACCAATGCAGGGTCCGCCACTTCCCCCAGGGAAGGAAAACCCGCAGGGTCCGACGGAGGAGAACAAGCCCCCCGCCGCACAAACACTTGAGGAACAGCATCTGACGATCGAGCCCGAAAGCGATGCCGAACACGCCGAGTGCACGGCTGCGCTTCAGGCCCTGGGCGTCGTCTTCAAGGACACGCCACGCATCGACGACGGCAATGGCTGCGGCATCGACAAGCCGATCATCGTCTCCGAAGCACTGCCCGGCATCAAGCTGAAGCCGGAGGCGACGATCCGCTGCCCGGCAGCACTTGCCCTTGCCCGCTGGATGAAGGAGAGCGTCATCCCGGCGGCCTCCGCCGCCCTGCCGGAGCAGGGCCGCATCACCACCGTCAACCAGGCAACGTCCTATATGTGCCGCCTGCGCAACGGCGCCGAAACGGGCAAGATCTCCGAACATGCCCGCGGCAACGCCATCGACATTGCGAGCTTCCATTTCGAAAAGGGCGAAGATGTCGCCGTCCGCTCCCGTCGCGAGGATCCGACGCTCACCGGCGCCTTCCAGCGCACCGTCAGCGCCGCCGGCTGCCTCTACTTCACCACCGTCCTCGACCCGGAAAGCGACGCCGCCCACGAAACGCATTTCCATCTCGACGTCATCGAGAGGAAGGGCAACTATCGTTATTGTCACTAAAGCATAATGCTGAAAGCAAAGCCGGATGGCGGCGAGCTTGCGTATCGCATGATCCTTCTCGGCAGGCCGAAAGGCCAAGCGCAATCTGCTTGGCCTCCAGATGCGACATTGCCGCTCAGCACCCCGACTTCCGCTTACGGCGCGTGAAGCAGACTTTCCGGTGGATCGCGGTTTCAAGCCGCCAGGCTTGCGATCCTTTGGACCAGCCAGAACATCGCGGCGGTGCCCACGATGTAGGCTGCCCCCTGACGTGCCAGCGTGGGCCGTATTGTGCTCAAGGCGCCCGCCACCTTGAACAGGATCAGCACTGCGGCCACGAAGATCAGCTGTCCCGCCTCGACGCCAAGGTTGAATGTCAGAAGGCCGAGCGGCACATCCGATTGCGGCAGACCGATCTCCTTGAGAGCGCCAGCAAAGCCGAAACCATGCAGCAGCCCGAACGCGAAAGCCACGACCCACGGATAGCTCTCGGAAAGTCGCCTTTCGCCAGGCCTGATCTTGATCAGTTCGCTGGCGACAAACGCTATGCTGAGGGCAATCGTTGCTTCTACTGGCCTCTGCGGCAGACTGAAATATCCAAGCGACGCTCCAGCCAGAGTGATGCTGTGAGCGACGGTGAAGGCCGTGATCGTCTTCATCAGCATCCATCGATCCCGAATGAGCAGGATGAGAGCAAAAACGAAAAGCAGATGATCGATGCCGGAAAGGATGTGGTCGACCCCCAGCAGGAAATAGGTTTTCGCCACCTCGATGCTGGTTTGCGCGCCGGCTGCGGCGAAGGATGGCATTTCCGGCTTGAGACGGGCAATCTCCTTATTGCCGCGCGCGTATTCGATGCGGACCAGGGCATCGGTCATGGTTGACTGCAGCCCGTTGATACCGATTTCGCCACCTTTCAACCCGCCTGCGCAGGTGACCGTCCATCGCTCGATATATGCGCCACCTTCGATCGACTTCGTGCGCCTGGCCTTCTCCCTGCACGAAACCGGCAGGCGTGCGTAAAGGCTGAGCCGCATCTCGCCTTGCGCCGGGATCTTCCAGACGACCGCGAACTCGTTCGGGGCGGTTTCCCGCATATCGAGATAAGCTGGCCGAATTTCATGGCCGTATCCCGGCTCGCTTAGAAATACCAGGAGGAGTAGGCCCAGTAGGGCTCCGAGCCGCATCATGGGCTGGTTTTCGCGTCGGTCAGGCTCTCGATGCGCACGACATACCCTTTAAGAAGCTCCGCAAAACGTTGGTCATCGAGTTTCCTCCGTTTTGCATTGATCCACTCGCGCGTCACGGCGTCGCGCACCTCGTCGAGGCTCGGCACTCGGCCTGGCTTGCGTTCCACCACCCGGACGAGATGAAATCCAAAGCTCGAAAGGACGGGACCTGTCCACTGCCCCACAGGAGCCTTGTCGAGTGCCTCGGCGAAATCCATCCCGAAAGTCTGAGCGATCGATGTCTTGTCGGTAAGTGGCAGATCGGACGGAAGCATAGTGGCATCACCGAGCGATGTGTAATCTACCGCAGGATTGGTCAGCAGTACCTGCAGGTTGGAGGTTGCGTCCCGTGCGACTGTCTCGCCACGCCGCTCCCGGTTGAGGAAGATCTGTTGGAATGCCAGCTTCGCATCGACATCGAACGCCCTCGGATTGGCCGCCAGATAGGCCTCCAGTTCAGCATCGGTGGCACCGAGCGCATCGGCGTCCGCGACGTTCAGGAACTCCATCTTCTGGCGCAAGCGGCGACGAACAACCGTGTCGTCCTTGTCGAGCCCAAGCGCAAGCGCCTGACGAACGAGGATCTCCTCCTTCACATAGTCGTCGATGAGGCCCTTGAGTTCTTCCGCAGTCGGTGAACGCTGCCAGGTCTTGGTGAACAGGATGGCCATCTGCTCGATCTTCGGTGCCGTTACCACGATGCTGTCCGGCCTGTCTTTCGCGTCGGTGCCGATTGCCCGGTAGGCCGCGAAAATTAGTAGCGCGAACAGCAGGAAGTGGACCAGCGGCTCCCTCAAAACACTCTTCAACACCATCGCACTTGCTCGTTTACGGAGTGAATGGGCCCGAAAGGTTCGGCGGCCCACATAGCCGCCGGCATCGTGAAAAAATGCCCTTACATCAAGGCGTATACCAGATCGGCGAGGTGTAAGCGCGTTCGGTTACGGTCATCCGCGTCCCCTCCAGCGGCTTGACGCCGAACCGCTTGGCGTCATAGGCGGTCCAGCGCGGTGTCGGAATCTCAATGACGCGCCCGTAATAGAAGGCCTTCTGCTTCGGATCGAAGCCCGGATCCTTCCAGACCGCGATCAATTCCGGTGCGCCGATGGTATTGGTCCAATTGGCATTCCCGATGTCCACAGTGTTGCCGACCGGCGGCACCTTGCCGTCGGCGCCCGGCTTGCGGTCGCCGCCCCAGACAACGTCGTAAACTTCTTCGTGGGTCTCGCCGTTCTCGTCGAGCCAGCCCTTCACAATCTGGTAGCGGTCGAGATTGGCCCCGATCGGATCCCTCAGCGCAGCGACGAGGAATGTCGGCGCCCTGCCTTCCGGGGCGGTAGTGAGGTCGCCGCCCATAGGCACGCCCTTGCTATATCCGACAGCGCCGGGATTGCGGCTCTGGGCATCGGCTGGCTCGAAGTCCCAGCCGCCAAAGAAGCGCACGGTCATGCGTGGTCCAGTAGTGGCGTAAGTCTCCTTGCGCTGCATCGCATCCCAGATCGACTCTCGGGTATTTTCCATCGCCCAGACGGCGGYATAACCCGACGCGCCCACTTCCCAATCCATGACCATGATATTCGTTTTAGGATTTTTTACGAAAGTCGCCGTGAGACGCTCCGGGCTTGGCTCTTGCGGCGTCGTCTTGCCGAAGAAGTTTTCCTCCTCCATGGCCGCAAGTCCTGTATGCGCATCGGAACTGCCGACCAAGCCGAACTTATACGGATTCGTGCCAAGCTGCGCTTCGAGCTTGAGGCCATTTCGCAATGCGGACCGCGTATATTCGAACTCGAGCATATCCGGAGTTTTGGGGACGCTGGCATCGAGATTGCCGAAATCCCAGATCTCGAAATCGGCGAACTCGTCGTTTGGAGACAGAGTGGGATGGGCCTCACCGGTACCCTTCGTCTGGCTTGTCTCGTAGAGACGTTCCCACTTTGCACGCTCCTCGACATATTCTTTGTCGACCGGCTTGCCAGTGAATGACTCGATCATCGGAAACATGCGACCGTTAGACAGGTTGCCGTTATGGGCGATCGCCAGCACATTGCCGCCTGTCTTCTCTTCATACGCCTGCATCCATTTCCACAGGTCGCGGGGGTTGTCACTGCCCAACGGCTTCAGGGTCGTGTAGGGAACGACCTGATCCGCCTTGTCGCCGTTGTCGCGGAAGATCACATTGCGATGCAGATTGTTTCCTGCAGTGTTCGAGGTCCACTCGTAGCCGATAAAGGCGGTGAATCGGCGGGGATCGTTGTACTCTTCGGCGGCTTTTACCGTATCCTGCCACGCTGTCTTGTAGGGACGCGTCTCCGGGCCATAGATCATCGACTTAGGAAGCGTTCCCTTGCCGAAGCTGAAGATGATCTCCAGTGCTGCCGTGCCGCCGTCACCCGACTTGATCATATCGTACCAAGTCTTGGCCTGCGGATCGGCGATAACATCCGGCTTGCCAGCAAAAAGATCAGGAAACATGCCCATATTATCGGAATGGTCTGCGACCACCAGGAAATCGAGTGGCCGCGACAGCTTGGCCGGTTGGCCGCTCGACGCCATGATTTCCTCACCGCGCGCGAAGCGATATGCATCGCGGGGCGTCAGCCTCGCACCGAATGCCCCGGCATCAAACGACGCTCCGGTGTGTAAATGAGTGTCGCCGAAAAACGGCCGGGTCGGAAAGTTACGCCCTGCATAGGGCGAATAGGCCGGCTTGCTGGCAAACGCCCTATTGGCGGTGGCCTTATCGAGCGCGCCGATATCCGTGGCCTCCTGGGCTGCGGTCGCCAAGGGAAAGCCCAGACTGACGAGCCCGGCAAGAATCAGCTTCACTGATGTGTTTTTCATCGTTCCCCCCTTTTTCTTCCGCGTCATACTGACATCGCCTGACGGGGCATCCTTTGATCTGCCTCAACGACAGGACCCCTGCCTCCCGGTCCTCGGTCATCTCTAGGCGTGTTGTCGTGAATGCGGCCTCAATCATAGCACGCCGCCAAAACCTGTTCAGTCTCTCATTTTACAACCTCCAGAAGAAATCTAACTCATGTAGCATCTGGGTTCTGCAAACGCATCGCGGCCTGCCAGTTTGGCTTTGGCCGAGAACTGTACGTTGAACGAGCATGATGGGCATGGCGGTCGTTGGAGCTTCTGCAAATACCTCAACGGCCCATCTATGGCGGATCCATCTGAAACCTGAAGTTGCAGTTTGTGAGCAGAGGACATAATTATCTCAAAAGCCTGCAATCCACGCTTGAATCAGGCCGTGAAATATCCAAATCAAAGATGCAAAAGCAAAGACAAGGGTTGGCGGCGAATGAAGATCATCGCATACCTCATTGCCGCTCTCTTTTTCGTCGCCATTGGATCGGTTACCGGCGAACTGCCTTGGTTCCTTGTCATCGGAATGCTGTTTTCCGCCCCTCTGGAAAGGCTTTTCATCTGGCTGTTCATCGATCCGGACTTTGAGAAGCGCCAGCGTCGTCTGGCCGAACGGCCCGTCCAGCGCTCCCAGGATCAGAACAATCCCTCGATATAACCTTGATCGTTGAGGAAAATCCGTTCCGCCGACGGCGATTTTGGCAGGCCGGGCATTGTCATGATTTCGCCGGTGATGGCGACGACGAAGCCGGCTCCCGCCGAAAGCCGCACTTCCCGCACGGTGACGATGTGGCCTTCCGGCGCGCCGCGCAGGTTCGGATCGGTCGAGAAGGAATATTGCGTCTTCGCCATGCAGATCGGCAGATTGCCGTAACCCTGCTCTTCCCATGTCTGCAACTGGTCGCGCACCGCCTTGTCGGCAGTCACCTCGCCGGCGTGATAGATCTTCGAGGCGACGATCTCGATCTTCTCGAACAGCGAAAGATCGTCGCCGTAGAGCGGCTGGAATTTCGCCTGCCCGGATTCGGCCATTTCGACCACCTTGTGCGCCAGGTCCTCGATGCCGGCCGAACCCAGCGCCCAGTGGCGGCAGAGGATCGCCTCGGCGCCCAGTCTCGAGACAAATTCCTTGACTGCCGCGATCTCGGCGTCGGTATCCGAGACGAAATGGTTGATCGCCACGACGACGGGCACGCCGAAACGGCGCACATTGGCGACGTGCCGGCCAAGATTGGCGCAGCCCTTCTTCAGCGCTATGACATCCTCCGTGCCGAGATCTTCCTTCTTCACCCCGCCATTCATCTTCAGCGCCCGGACGGTCGCGACGATGACCGCCGCATCCGGCTTCAGCCCGGCCTTGCGGCATTTGATGTCGAAGAATTTCTCGGCTCCGAGATCGGCGCCGAAGCCTGCTTCCGTCACCACATAGTCGCCGAGCTTCAGCGCCGTCTTTGTCGCCGTTACCGAATTGCAGCCATGGGCGATGTTGGCGAAGGGCCCGCCATGCACGAAGGCCGGATTGTTCTCCAGCGTCTGTACCAGGTTCGGCTGCATCGCATCTTTCAACAGCACCGCCATGGCGCCGTCGGCTTTCAGATCGCGCGCATGCACCGGCGTCCGGTCGAAACGATAGCCGATGATGATGTCGCCGAGCCGCCGCTCCAGATCCTTGAGATCGGTGGCAAGGCAGAGGATCGCCATCACCTCGGAGGCGACGGTGATGTCGAAGCCGCCCTGGCGCGGAAAGCCGTTGGCAACGCCGCCGAGCGAAGAGACCATGCTGCGGAGTGCCCGGTCGTTCATGTCCATGACCCGCCGCCAGGTGATGCGGCGGATGTCGATATTCTCTTCGTTGCCCCAGTAGATGTGGTTATCGACCATCGCCGCCAGCAGATTGTGCGCCGAGGTGATCGCATGGAAGTCGCCGGTGAAATGCAGGTTGATGTCTTCCATCGGCACGACCTGCGCGTAACCGCCGCCGGCCGCCCCGCCCTTGACGCCGAAGCAGGGGCCGAGAGAAGCCTCACGAATGCAGACAATCGCCTTTTTGCCGATCCGGTTCAGCCCGTCGCCGAGCCCGACGGTGGTCGTCGTCTTGCCCTCGCCCGCCGGCGTCGGATTGATCGCGGTGACGAGGATCAGCTTGCCGTCCTTCTTGCCTGTCTGCGCGGCGATGAACTCGGCGCTGACCTTTGCCTTGTCGTGACCATAGGGAGCGAGCTGCTCGACCGGAATGCCGAGCTTCGCCCCGATCTCGAAAATCGGCTTCTTGGCTGCGGCGCGCGCGATCTCGATATCGGATTTGATGGATGGCATGAATGTTCCCCGTCCCGACCTCCGCAGACGCGGAGTTATTTGTTCTCTCTTTATCGGGATAGCGAAATATCGGCGGGGTGTGAATAGCGCCGCGCCTTGCGGCCGCCACGCCGGATGTTTATGTGGCGGGCAACGATCGCGGTTTTACAGGGTGAAGACATGAAAGCACTGGAACTCATCATCGAGCGCATCATCCTGTCGAGCCGCTGGATCCTCGTCGCCTTCTATATCGGCCTGGTAGCGGCGCTCGCCGTCTACGCGGTTTCCTTCGGCTACAAGCTCCTGAAGATCGCTTCCGGCGTCTTCGCCCTCGACGAGGCGGAGATGATCCTTGCCATGCTCAGCCTGATCGATGCGGCCCTCGTCGCCAGCCTGATCGTCATGGTGATGATCTCGGGTTACGAGAATTTCGTCAGCCGCTTCGACGAGGCCAGCGAGGCCGACAACGAGGTCTCCTTCCTCGGCAAGCTCGATTCAGGCAGCCTCAAGATCAAGGTCGCCTCCTCGATCGTCGCCATCTCCTCCATCCACTTGCTGCAGGTCTTTCTCAACGCCGACCAATACGAGGACGGCAAGATCATGTGGCTCACGCTGATGCACCTCGCCTTCGTCGCCTCCGCCGTCATGCTCGGCTTCCTGGAGAAGCTCATGAGCGTCACGTCAAAGAACGATTTGAAGGATAAGGCTTAGAGGACGGCACAGGGGCCCTTTGAGCGGGTGAACAAGCAGCTGCCCGACGCAAAACGCCGCGCTATGCTCTTTCGCGTCCCGATATCAATTGACCGAAGCAGCAGCAGGAACGGTCTCTGCTTCAGCTTTTCTGGGGCATCGAAGGCTTTCCTTGGCATCCGGCCCACACAGGTGATAACCGGGCTCCTCATCATAAGGGATGATCCCATTGATGATGCCGAGATCGAGCGCCTGAGAACGAAGTATTTTCCGTTGCTCAATTGATGTCGCAAGCATCATGGTCTCGTATGTCTCGGCCCTGACGCCCATCTCGTCGAAGTAGGCGAAGAATTTCGTATATTCAGCCGCCGTGGGTCTGACGAGGCCGATAGCGGAATATCCGACAATCCGCGGCGTTCCGCTCGTCAAGACAACAGTACAGGTCGAAAGGCAGTACGCACGGCCGGCAAAGACTTCACCCTCGGTCGGTCCGCTTTTGGCGATGCTGGCTATGCAACGCGGATCCAGCTTAGGACAATTCGGCAATTGCGTTCTGCCAATTGATGTCTCCAGACCTGCCGCACGGATCATACGCCCCATCGCGAAAGCCGCATCCATGTCCCCGCCATTAGACTGAAGGACGACCGGCAGCTTTCTTTCGCCGAGCGTCGTCAACATCGCCTTCAGCCGAGCCGGCGTGTCCGGCGTGATGTCTCCATCCGCGGAAATCCACTGCGTGCACTCCTCCTGGCAATTGCCATTGTACATCAGGAGAAAGTCCATCGGTCGGGTTCTCGGCAGTCTCTCGCTTATGTCTGCGGCCGCATCCTGCACGGGCGACTCAAACACCGGCGTCTCAGATACAGGCGCCTTAGCCGCCACGGGCGCTTCGGCTACCGGATGGCCGTGACACACAGCTTCGGCCGCTGCATCCGGCGCGCAGAGCGGCATGCCGGGCCACTCATTGTAAGACAGCATGTCCGTGATGAGACCTGTTCGAAGTGCCTCTGCAGCCGGTACGATATTGATGTTGTCAGGCGTGGCGCTCATCATCAGACCGATCACATCTTCGCTGACGCCCATTTCTTTCAAATAGGCCGTCAAGGCAGCGGTAGCCTTCTTTCCAAGCTTGGTGGAACTGCTCTGCCCCGCCACCTTGCGCCCAACCTCCTTGCGGGAGATTTCCTTCTTCTTGCCGTTCACGATCTTGTATTCGATGCGATAGGAAACACGCACCTTGTTGTAGACGGTCGTGATCTGGTGGACGCCGATAAAGGCCCATTGCGACGAGACACGCGACGCACCGCCCGCTAACGCCAGCGGACAGGCGGAAAGACAGTATGCACCAGCAGAATAAGTGTAGCCGCCCGAGACACCGTCCTTCGCAATAGCGGCTTCGCAGGTCGTATCCCCAACGGGGCACCCCTTCAGCCGCGTACCGCCTACCGCCGTTTCCAGCCCGGCCTTGCGAATTATCCGGCCCATCGCATAGGCGGCATCGACATCGCCACCCTCCGAACGGAAGACGACAGGCAACTTCCGGCCGCCGATCTTCTTGAGAATTTTTCTCAGCCGCGCGGGGGTATCGGACGTTATGCGTCCCTCCGCCGATATCCATTCCGGACAGTTTTCCTGGCAGAGAAAACTACGCACGAGGATGAAGTTCATGGGCGGCTGTGCTGCCTTCTTCTTCTCGGCAGCCTGCGAGGTTACCGCTCCGATCGGTAAGGTCAAAAGGAGAAAAACAAGTAATGATCTGGAAAATAGACACTTCACCAAAAAGGAAACTGCAAAGCGCACGATTAAATTGCCTCAGTTGTACTGAACATACGCTTAGCAATTGGATTGAACACCAGCAAGCCGGATTTCGACGCCCGCTGCGGCCCTCTTAGGCTTGTTCTCTCATTCGCAATCCGGCTTACATGGCGCCCCGCTGCGGCAGTGTTCACGCAGTTCATCTGCTCCAGCGCAAAGCGCTGCAGGTGGACCGGTCCATCGCCTTTACGCCGGTGCGAGAAGACCGGAGTTCTCATCGAACTCACTCAGGTGATTCTCCGCCTGCCCTGCTGCGTGAGGCCATAGCTATGCCGTCACGAAGCGCCTCAAGATACCGCAACGTTATCTTTGCAAGTCGAAACTCAATCAGAGCGCGATCTCCCGTGGCTAATTTCTCACAATTTGAATGAATCGGCCTGCCTTAAGTTAATTGGGGCTAGCATCCTGCAGATTTTCTGTGTTTGATAGCGGTAACATTGAGGCTGCCGGAGGCGTACAAATGTCTTACATGACTACCTCTGAAAGACAGTCATTGCTTTCGGCAGAGCTTGCGACCGCTCGAACGCGCAGCCTTTTTGCGCAGGCGCTCGGCAGGGTTTCCACAGCCTTCGGATTGTCGCATGCGACGCTGATGCACGCCCCCTCCCCCGAAGACCTTCTCTTGAAACCTCTGCTGATCGAGAGCTCGCTTCCGGCCGCCTATGTCAGGGATTTCGACCGCGCCCACATGATGCGCGGCTGCCCTTTCGGCCTAAGGCTGAGGCAGTCCGCTGTGCCGCCGGCTTGGCACCTCAACGACGCCGTCAGTGGTCAGGCCTTTCCCGCCGAACTGCGCGCCCTGATGTTGCGCCATGCCATACCGGCAGGCGTTGCCATGCCGACCATCGCAGCCGACGGCCAGCGCCTGGTCTTTTGGTTCTGCGGCGAGCGCACCGCACTCGGCCAGAGCGAGATCAACGAGCTGGTAATGATCATTCTCCATGCACTCGATGCATACAATGCAGTCAAGCGCAACGAGGAATGCGCGCATACCGCGCTATCGAACCGAGAACTAGAAGTTGTGCGATGGACGGCCCAGGGCAAGACCTCGATCGAAATCGGCCAGATCCTGACGCTCTCGGACCATACGGTGAACGCCTATATGACGAATGCGATCAAAAAACTCGATTGCGTCAACCGCACCCAGTTGGTAGCTAAGGCAATTCGATTGAAGCTGATCAACTGAGGAATCGGAAGAGAGTCGGCACGTCGTCCCGTGATCTGGGGGAATCGTGCCTCTTCACTTCGAACAGCCCGTCATTGACAAGACAGAACAATCCCGCGCCCACATCGGCATTACCGATGCGGACGTCGTCCAGATGCTCGCTGCCTACCGTCTTTTTGGCTTTTGGCGCATCGACATCGAGACAGGACATTTCTTTGCAAGCGAGGATGTCCACGCGATCTTCGGCCTCCCTTACAGCGACGGCCCTGTCAACCTGACAGAGCTGATGTCGCGCATCCACGAGGAAGACCGCAGCCTGATCGCCCAAACCTTCGAAGAAGCAAGCCTTCACGGCGTCGGCTTCCATTTCGTCTATCGCGTCGACAATCGGCTTGGCGGCTATAAGCTGGTGCGCAGCGTCGGCCGCTTCCGTGACGATGAAAGCGGCGGCGGCATCGTCGGCGTCACCTATGAATTCGTCGAAAGACTGCGCGTCGTCGGCTTCGAGGACAACACGATACCCCGCTGATTCAACAACGATAGCGCGTCCTGCTGGACGCGCAGGATCCAAAGCATGTCGCGCGACACCGACATGCGTAAAATCAAAGAGCCAAAGCGCGAGGAGCGACTGAAAGATCGCGACGCGCTTTAGCGGTCGAGCACTGAACGGATCTCGACGAGGTTCGAGCGCACCCTCAGAATATAGAAGCCCATCGTGGCGAGATGGCTCGGCATGATCCAGCCATCCTCACGCCCGTTCGAGATGATCGCCGGCTGAATGCGCAGCGCCGACTGGAACTGCCGCATGGTCCCGCCCCAGATCGCTCCGAGATTGCGTTCCGCCACCACCTGCGAGAAATCCGCCTGAGCCGCCGCCATGATCGCGTAATAGCCGTAGAGCTGGCCGTAGGCGAACCAGAACCGGTCGTCGGCACGTGTATCGAACCAGCCACGGTTGTGGTTTTCCGAACGCTCGGCGAGCATGTCGGAGGTGCCGCCGAGATCGTTGGCGATGCGGTCGATGAATTGGACGAGATTGTCGGCACGTCCGTCGAAAATGGCGTTGCAGAGGGCGAGATCGGTGTTGAACTTGCGCAGGCTGCCGATCGCCGAGCGATAATAGGAAGGCGTCGGCGTCTTCGGCCCGAAGGGATTGAGCCCGAAATACCAGCTATATTCGTCGAACTGCAGGTTGCCACGTGCGTTCTGCAGGTCGTTGTTGATGCCCGATGTGCCGCGCACACGTCCGAGCGTATCGACAAGCTCCACCGAGGTTCGCCGGACCGCCTGGTTGACGCCGCGTTGGAACGACGCCTTGTTGTCGAGGAAGGGCGTGTGATCCCAGTCGATGCCGAAGAAACCCATCTTGTAGAGCACCATGGAGGAGATCCATGCGTTCTGGTTGACATTGAAATCGGTCAAGTCGGCCGCGACGTCGACGATCGCCGAGCGCTGGCAGGTCTTCGGCGCCGTCGTATTGGCGCCCTCGGCGACCGGCACATCCTGCCCGGCGGCGACCTTGCGCTCCGAAAGCCGATATTGGTCGACAAAGGCGGTGTTAAAATTCGACCAGACCTGCGTCTCCCAGAAAAAATAGCCGTAGAGCGCGACCAGCAGCGCCACGAACGCGATGACCGGCAACCGGATCATCCAGCTCCGGCGCTGATACCAGCCGTGCGCGGCAAGAAAGGGCCAGAAGGCCCAGGCGGAAAACAGGCGGGCCCAGCGGCCGATCATCTGGCCGATCAGCCTGAAAAAACCGGCTATCCGGTCAAGCATCGTCGTCTCCTGTCAGGCGAGGCGAACATCGGGACATTGCCGCCCCGCTGCATCCCACATATGCGCTCGATGGGCCGAGCACAACACGAGCCCTTCGATTTTCCGGAATGAAAGCATTGGGAAGAGGGGTATTGTCTGCGCCTGTGGGTCAGGAGCGCAGGAAAGGCAGGCTGAAACGGAAGGACCTGCGCGCTGTGTCGATCAGAGGTGCTCCCGATGTTTCCGGCGGCAGTTCGGCATAGGTCGGGAACCTTCTGGCGAATTCGAGATCGACACGGCTCTTGCGCCGCTCCAGATCCTGGGCGACCAGCATGCCCTTCTCGAACAGCCTGATCGGCGCAGCGATATCAGGAAAGAGTTCCGGCTTGATCCTCACCTTCATGCCTGGCCGGTCGGTATCGACCTGCGCCTGGTAGATGATCAGCCGCTCCTCTACGTCGATCAACAGCTTGCGCAGCAGCAGGTTGCAGGCAGCGATCCGACCATTCAGCGAATCGACAAAAGCCTGGAACAGGCCGATGAAGCGCTCACGCCGCTGGCTGTCGTCGCGCATCTCGTGTTCCCCGGCGGAAATCCGCTCGGCTTCCGCCTTCAGCGCCCGCCGCTCCGCCTCCATCTGCTCCCAGTGCGCCCTGTTACCATAGACGCCGATACGGCCTTGCGTCGTCAGCGCCTTGGCATTGAGCTCCTTCATCTTGAGACGGGCGATATCGATGGAAACGACCAGTCGGCGCCTTTGCTCGACGATGTCGACGAGGTTGAGTTCGGCTGCCCTGTGCCGTTCGGTGAGCGCGGCGCGCTGGCCGGCGATCAGCCTGGCGAGCGCGTCCGATTTCGTCAGAAGGTCGAGCAGCCGTTCGATGACCGGCGCCTCGCGCACGCGTTCCGTATACATGCGCCACATCCGCTGGCGCGACACCCAGCCGGCCATCTTCTCACGCGGCGTCAGCCCCCGGAAACTATCGAGATCGGCAGAAACCTCGGCCGTCAGCCGGTCGAGGGAAAAAACCAGCTCGGCCAGTTGGGCGTCAAGCGTCGCAGCATCGGCGATATGTGCTTGGAAGCGGGCATTCTGCTCGAGGAAGACCTCGTCGGCCGACCGTGTTTCGTCGCCGCCGAAGGCGCCGATCGCGGCCACGCAATAGGACCCCTCGGCCGCAATCCTCTCGGCAAGGCTGTCGGCGGCTTCGTACTGGCTGTCGAATGGCGGGGGTTTGCGCACCTGATCTCTCCAGGGAATCTCCTGACCCCAAGCTAGTCGCTTGCGGCGCCAAAGAAAACAGGCGGCGTCGCCGGCTTCAGACCGGCTCGGCGATCCAGGCACCGTTCATCGCGTCGTCCCAATGCCTGCGGCAGAGCGAGACATATTTCTCGTTGCCGCCGACATCGATCTGGGCGCCTTCGTGCAACACTTTTCCTTCTCCGTCGAGCCGCACAACCATCGTCGCCTTGCGCCCGCAATGGCAGATCGTGCGCACTTCGCGCATTTCGTCGGCGATCGCCAGCAGTTCCTGCGAGGCCGGAAACAGCTTGCCCTGGAAATCGGTTCTCAGCCCGTAGACCATCACAGGGATTCCGAGCCTGTCGACGACGCGGGCAAGCTGCCAGACATGGACAGGCGTCATGAAATGCGCCTCGTCGACGAAGATGCAGGAAATCGGTGCTCCTTCGCCGCTCAGCGTCCCAACCAACCGGAACAGATCCTCGTGCGGCTCGAAGGGAATGGCGCTCGCCTCCAAGCCGATCCGCGAGCCGATGACGCCTCGGCCCGCGCGCTCGTCGAAAGCGGCGATCAACTGCACCGTCCGCATGCCGCGCTCCTGGTAATTATAGGAGGCCTGCAGCAGCATCGTCGACTTGCCGGCGTTCATCGTCGAGTAGTTGAAATAGAGTTTTGCCATCCGATTTCTCCTTAATCGGCTTATTGAAAGCTTGGAATGGCAAAGAAAAGCCCCGTGACGGCGATAATCACAGGAATCCACGCTCAAAAACCGCCAAAAGCCCAGAAACTAAGGCGTCGCGAAAAAATCCACCGACGTCGCAATCGCATGGGTCGATACGACGCAAACGCACTGAGGTCGCTTGTCAAACTCGGCTATTGATGGTTGGCTTGGGAACTTAAAGACTGGGAGTCTAAAATGAAAACAACAAGCACGTTCAAACTCGTTACCGCAACTGCCGTCGCCGCCCTCTCCGTCGCGACCGCCGCCTTCGCCGCCGATCCCGACAGCTGCTCCACCGTTCATTTCTCGGACGTCGGCTGGACGGATATCACCGCTACCACCGCCACCGCATCCGTCGTCCTGAAGAGCATCGGCTATCAGACCGACATCAAGGTTCTCTCGGTGCCGGTCACCTACACCTCGCTGAAGAACAAGGACATCGACATCTTCCTCGGCAACTGGATGCCGACACAGGAAAAGGACGTCCGGCCCTATCTCGACGACAAGTCGGTCGAATCCTTCGGCCCCAACCTCGTCGGCGCCAAGTATACGCTCGCCACCAACGCCAAGGGCGCCGAGCTTGGCATCAAGGACTTCAAGGACATCGCCGCTCATAAGGACGAGCTGGATGGCAAGATCTATGGCATCGAGCCCGGCAATGATGGCAACCGCCTCGTCATGGACATGATCGAAAAGAACACCTTTGGCCTGAAGGAATTGGAAGTCGTCGAGTCCTCCGAGCAGGGTATGCTCGCTCAGGTCGCGCGCGCCGACAAATCAGGCAAGCCCGTTGTCTTCCTCGGCTGGGAACCCCATCCGATGAACACCAACTTCAAGCTGACCTACCTGACTGGCGGTGACGATATCTTCGGTCCGGATTTCGGCGGCGCCAAGGTCTTCACCAATGTCCGCGCCGGTTATCTCGACGAATGCCCGAATGTCGGCACGATGCTGAAGAACCTGACGTTCTCCCTCGACATGGAGAACCACATCATGGGCAAAATCCTGAACGACGGCAAAGAGCCGGAGGCTGCAGCTTCCGAATGGCTGAAGGCGAACCCCACAGCACTCGAGCCCTGGCTCGCGGGCGTCAAGACCCGCGATGGCAAGGGCGACGCTCTCGCCGCCGCCAAGACCGGCCTCGGCCTCTGATGATACGAACGGGGCGGCTCGCCGCCCCGTTTCATTTTTGTCCGATTGTTGTTTTTCTGGATGGGCGCGCCCTTGAATTGGATCACCGAATTTAAGATTCCCGTTGGCCCCTGGGCCAAATCCTTTGTGGACTGGCTGACCTCGAACGGCGAATGGTTCTTCAACCAGATCGCCTTCCTGCTGTCGAGCGCCATAGACGGCCTGCTCTTCGTGCTGCAGAAGCCTCATCCGCTGATCGTCATCGCGGCCATCACCGCCATCGCCTTTTGGCTGCGCCGCTCGATCGCGGTCGCCGTCTTCACCTGTCTCGGGCTGCTGCTGATCGTGAACCAGGACTATTGGAAGGAAACGACGGAGACGCTCGCCCTCGTGCTGGCCGCCACCTTCGTCTGTATGGTGATCGGCATTCCGTTAGGGATTGCTGCCGCCCGCCGCCCTTGGATCTATGCTGCCATGCGCCCGGTACTCGATCTCATGCAGACCATACCGACATTCGTCTACCTGATCCCGGCGCTCATCCTGTTTGGCCTCGGCATGGTGCCGGGCCTGATCGCCACCGTCATCTTCGCAATCCCCGCCCCGATCCGGCTGACGCGCCTTGGCATCATCTCGACGCCGCCGTCCCTCGTCGAAGCCGCCGTCGCTTTCGGCGCGACGCCGATACAGGTGTTGCGCAAGATCGAGCTTCCCTACGCCACGCCGCAGATCATGGCGGGTCTCACCCAGACCATCATGCTGTCGCTGTCGATGGTTGTCATCGCCGCCCTTGTCGGCGCTCCCGGGCTTGGCGTGCCCGTCGTCCGTGCGCTGAACACCGTCAATATCGCCAAGGGCTTCGAGGCGGGCTTCTGCATCGTCATCCTGGCAATCATTCTCGACCGGATGTTCCGCACGGCGGGTGAAGGAGGCGGTGCATGACCGCGGTAAGCTTTAACAATGTCAGCATCATCTTCGGCGATCGGCCGGAAACCGCGCTTGCCATGGTCGATCAGGGCAAATCGCGCGACGAAATCGGCGCCGCCACCGGCTTGGTGCTCGGCGTCGCCGATGCCTCGCTGACGATCGAGGAAGGCGAGATCCTGGTGCTGATGGGCCTKTCCGGCTCCGGCAAGTCGACGCTGCTGCGCGCCGTCAACGGGCTCGCTCCCGTGGTGCGTGGTGATGTCGCCGTCTCCACGACCACCGGCCCCGTCAACCCTTACAGATGCAATGCCAAGGCGCTGCGGGATCTGCGCACGCACACCGTCTCCATGGTGTTCCAGCAGTTCGCTCTCCTGCCATGGCGCACGGTCGCCGAGAATGTCGGCTTCGGCCTCGAGCTCGCCGGCATGCCGGAAGCCGAACGCAAGCTCCGCGTCGGCGAGCAGCTTGAACTGGTCAACTTGACGAAATGGGCGGGCCGCAAGGT